>JALWKH010000362.1:0-417 GCA_026996635.1 Bacteroidales bacterium
TGCAAAAAACTAAAGACTACGGTCAATAATATCTTTGGTCTTATGATAAATTTTATGTTTGCGTTCATTGTTTTTACGAATTGCCGCTTTGTAACTGCCGTAAATATTTCCTAAATAAAAGAATGTCCCCATTCCTGCAAAAGTCCAACCTAGCCCGCTTTTTGTCCCGTATTTGGAAAATCCGCGGTATGCCAAAAAGGCATTACTTGCCGAAAATAAAAATGACATTATTCCGTCCCAAAAGTAACCGCTGTAAATTTTCCCACTGCCGGGCACTACCGTTGACATCAAAGAAGCAAGCCAAGGTTTTTTCAGCCTGATTTTTACTGCTTCTTGAGTTAACGGTATCAAATCTGACACGGGGCGGATATTTTTGACATCACCACTGATTTGGTTTGCGAAATCGTATGCTTTTTG
>JALWKH010000362.1:427-2527 GCA_026996635.1 Bacteroidales bacterium
CTGATAAGGTAAGCGCTGAGCCGGTAACTTGTTTTAAGTTCCGGTTGTGAGAGTAATGAAGATTTTTTTATCAAATCATTAGGAAAATTTAACGAAATATCCATTTTTAAGTATTCTGCCGCAAAATCTTTGTCGTTAAAAGGCGGCTTGTCGAACAGTTTGTAAAAGGCTTCATATTCTTTATCTGGCATTCCGGCTAATCTGTAAGACTCAAGCAAGCGAAGTTTGTATGTTTTGTTATTGCTTAAAAATGAAAGTCTTAAATATTCTTGTGCAGCCTTGTCGTATTCTCCGCTTTTGAACAAGAAATCGGCAAAGTCGGCGGAATGTGACTCATCAAATACATTTTGGGCATTAAGCCCTGTTGCCGAGATTATTATTGCAAAAATTATTTTAATTAACCGGGTCATATAATTTTCCTGTTTTAGGGTCAATGGGATAATGTCCGTTTGCTCCCGGGTGGCATCTTTGAAGCCTGTCGGAAGCATCCAGTATCCCTGTAATTATACCGTGTTTTTTTATGGTTTCGATAGCGTAAACCGAGCAGCTCGGAGAAAAAACGCAAGCATCAACATCTTGTGATGAAATAAGTACTTTGTAACTTACGAAAAACAGAGATGCTATAAACTGTAGTTCATTTTTTGAATCTTTGAGTTCCGACAGATAATGAAAATTGTTATCAACTTTTTTGTCGGGTTGCATCGTGCTTTTCAAAAGTGAAATGTCTGCGGATATATCTTGCGAAAAGGCTTTAATTGAAATAAAGAGGATAATCATAAATATTGTCGTTGCCCTTTTCATTAATTTTTATGTTTTTGAATGTTACCAAACTGTATGATTTTTCTTTGCCGTTTTCGTCATAAAATACTTGATAAATTTCCGTGGGAACATTCAGTCCGTCAACGGTTGTATATTTTCTGAAAATTTGCTTACTCAGCAAGTTGTCGTCTTTATCAAAAAATAATGCTGCTATGATTTTTTTGTTTTGCGTACCTATAACTATTTTGCCAAGTACATTTTTTGCTTTTTTCGGAGGTTCCCAAGTAGTGAAAATTGTGTTTTTTTCTTTTTCCACTTTTGTTTTCTTGTAGCCTGTTTTTTCAAGCCCGTATGATGATAAATCGTTTGTTAGTATAAGGTGGTAAACTGTACTTTTCATTATACCCAGCCTTCTGTCTATTGAGGAGGTTTTTACAGCTTTGAAGTTTTTGATTTCGTAACTTGCACTGTCAGTCATTACTATAGTTTTAGGCTCGGGGAAGGAGACTTCCTGGACGATTTTCGAAATATTTTTGTCATAATATACTTTTGCCAACAGTAGAGCACCCTTGCCGTTTGCTTCTTTATTTTTTACTGATATTTCACTGTAGAACCTGTAATATTCTTGCGAATAAATTGTAGCAGAAGACGCAAATAAAGACCAAACAAATAAGAATAAAAACTTCATTTTCATATTGATGATTTTATAATATAAAAAAACCGCCTTTGACAAAAGGCGGTTTGAAGAAAAAAATCTTTTATTTATGCTCCTGCTGCAGAAACAATTAATGCAACATAGATTACATAAAATACAGTTACTGACAAATATCCTACTACACAACCGTAGAATGATTTTTTAACTTCTTCTTTGTCATTGTCTGTAACGAAATAAACTACAGCAAGACCAACAACACCAAAGCAACATCCCCACAAGAAAGAGGGAATACCCATTGGCGGTTCGCCATTCATTGAGCAAACACCCAAAACACCCATTGGACTGGCTTCTACATTAGCAACCAATGCATTTCCGAGTGCTTTTAATTCATTTAATGTAACTCCTTGATGGGTTGTTACATAACCTTCCAATTGGTTTAAGTCGGCAAAAACATTTTCAACATAGTTTTCGTCAACTTGAATCATTTCGCTGTAGTTAGACGCAAATCCGCTTACTACAAATGCCAAAACGATAACTGGTAATAATAATACTTTTTTCATAGGCCTAAATTTTTGACAAATATATACAAAAAATAACAAACAAACTAAAGCTTCGGTTTTTGTAATTTTTTTATTGTGTTTTACCTGGTTTTGATAAATTTAAAGTTTTCATTATCAGTATTGTTT
>JALWKH010000363.1:0-1810 GCA_026996635.1 Bacteroidales bacterium
GGTCTTTTGTAACACCGTGACTCCTCAATTCAATAAGTTTATGGTAGAGTTCTTCATCGTTTGTGGTTATCATTCCTCCTTCACCTGCTGCAATGTGTTTTACGGGGTGAAATGAAAAAATTGCCAAATCAGCATAGGCACAATTGCCGACAGTTTGCTTATTTCCTTTGCTGTCAATAAAATATCCGCCGGGTGCGTGGCAAGCGTCTTCTATTATTTTCAGTCCGTGTTTATCTGCAATTTTTTTCACTTCTTCCATGTTTACGGGATAGCCTGCCAAATCAACGGGAATAATTGCTTTGTATATGCCTTCGGTAGCCGAATTTATTTTTTGTTCTAATTTGGCAATATCTATTGTGTAAGTTTTGCTGTCAATATCAACGAAATCTACATTGCCTCCACAATACAAAACAGAATTGGATGTTGCAACAAAACTTATCGGAGTGGTTAATACTTTATTTCCTTCGGAAATTCCGATTGCAAGATTTGACAAATGAAGTGCAGCCGTCCCATTTGCTACTGCTACCGCATATTTTGCACCTGTTTTTTTTGCAAATTCCTGTTCAAATTCTTTAACCTTCGGACCTTGGGTCAGGAAGTCCGATTTTAAGACATCAATTACAGCTTTAATATCTTCATCATCAATGAATTGCTTTCCGTAAGGTATAGGTTTCATTACACTTCAAAATTTGGGTCAACATATTCTTTTATTTGCTTCCTCAATTCTTCAATTGTTATCCATTGGTCATTTTCGCCGGAATTGTAACTGAACCCGTCAGGTACTTCTTTTGCATTATAATATTTCAAGTATTTTTCTTTGCGTTCCTTCGGCATTACAGGCAGTGTGATGTAATACTTTTCCGCTTCAATGGTGTTTAACGAATCGGCGGGAGTAATCATTTCTTCGTGTAACTTTTCTCCGGGTCTTATTCCTACTTCTTTGATTTCACAGTCGGGACATACCGCTTTTGCCACATCCAAAATATGGTAGGAAGGAATCTTAGGAATAAACATTTCTCCACCCATTGCGTGTTCCAGTGCATACAATACCATATCCACTCCTTGGTCTATGGTTATGTTAAACCTTGTCATTCTTTTGTCTGTAACAGGCAAAACACCTTCTTTGCGTTTTTTCAAGAAAAAGGGTATAACGGAGCCGCGTGACCCGAGTACATTTCCGTATCTGACTATAGAAAAAGATAAATCACGCTTACCTTTCATGTTGTTTGCCGCAATGAAAAGTTTGTCGGATACCAATTTGGTGGCTCCGTATAAGTTTATAGGGGCACAAGCTTTATCTGTGGATAGTGCCACAACTTTTTTAACTTCGTTATCAAAAGCAGCATCAATTATGTTTTGAGCACCTAGTATGTTTGTTTTTATAAATTCCAAAGGATTGTATTCGGCAGCAGGTACTTGCTTAAGCGCAGCTGCGTGGACTATGTAATCTATTCCTTCGCATGCTCTTTTGAACCTGTCTTTGTCTCTTACATCTCCCAAAAAATACCTGATGCCCGGATATTTACTTTTGGGATAAACTTGTTGCATTTCAAATTGTTTCAGCTCGTCGCGTGAATAAATGACAAGCCTTTTTATATTCGGGTATTTTTCCAAAATTCTTTTTACGAATCTTTTTCCAAAAGAACCTGTTCCTCCGGTAATCAATACCGATTTGTTTGTTAAATCTATCATTTTGCGGGATTTTTTAATATTTGTTCAAAAAATTCTTCCGATTTTATTTTTTCGGGTATATTGTTTTTTTTGTGAAAATTGTCAAGGTATTTGTAATATTTTTGTTTAAGGCTTTCAA
>JALWKH010000363.1:1820-2520 GCA_026996635.1 Bacteroidales bacterium
TTTATTGTAAAAAGGCTTTCCTATCGTAGTTAGTACATGGCGGGTAAAATAAAGCGGATTCAATTTTACTTTTTTCCGGTTGTTTGATTCTTGTTGTATTTTTTTTACTGTTTTAGCGAGGTAATATCCTGCGCGAATATGGTTATACCCGTCAGGAAATCCTATTACATATTCAAAAATTTCTTTGCGGGCTTGTATCTTTTCAGGTGAGTACATTTCCATGACTTTACCTGTAGTGTAATATTCGTCAATTAGGCTTTGCAATTTTTCATATGATTTTGCAATAACCACACCTTTATAATTAATGTCTCTTACAAAATCAGGGTCGGGATTTATAAAAATTGTTGGCATGTCTTTCATCATCCAAGTTTCAATAACCGTAGTAGATTCAAAAGCAAGCCAAATATCCGAAACACTGATGAGCGTGTGAACATCTTCTTCGTTACGCAGATAGAGAACGTTAGGATAACCGGCAAGGTTTACCATCTCGTTGTTGTCTTTTTGGACAAGGTGCGGATGTATTTCGTTGGGGTGTCTTTTTAGAATAAATAAAGTGTCGGGATTGTTTTCTATAGCTTGGCGAAGGATGTTTTCCACCAATTTTTGCTGTTGCTTCATCCATTTGATACGTTCTTCGGCTTTTTCTTTGTGGGTGTTTCTGATTTCCATCAATCCGGTTGGGTTGTATAATTTGCCGAAT
>JALWKH010000364.1 GCA_026996635.1 Bacteroidales bacterium
GTACAAAACAAGTACAGTCAGTCATGTTAGAAAGCCTGTAACAGGTAAATCTTATGCTAAATATTTTATTTCGGCTTTTTTGCTAACACTTACAAATCCGCTGACGATTTTATTTTTTGCAGCATCGTTTGCCGCATTGGGATATATTGGCGGGGATATGGATTTTATTAAGTATTCGCTTGTTGTGAGTGGAGTATCATTGGGAGCAATTTCTTGGTGGACTTTTATTACTGCTTTTGTTTCTATGTTTAGGAAGAAAATACGCTTGAGGGGATTGCTTGTGATAAACAAGATTTCAGGTGTTTTGGTTGTGATTCTTGGATTATTAACGATTTTAAGTATATTTTACAAATGAAATTCGAAGAAATAAAAAATGTAGTTTTCGATCTCAACGGAACATTGTCAAATAACGGCAAAATAGATATTTCCGTTGAAGAACTTTTGAGTATTTTGCAAAGAAGGGGCATAAAAACCATAATGATAACTTCAGACCAGCGAAACAATGCTGCGTTAATTGCCAAGAAACTTGAAATAGACTTTATAATTGCTAAAGATTCAAAGATAAAAGGTGATTATATTAAACAAAACCTGGAAAAAGACTATACTGTTGCCATAGGTAACGCAAGGAACGATATACCGATGTTTGAAAACAGTGCCTTGTCTATTGTAACTTTACAATCGGAGGGAATTCATGTAGATGTATTAAAATATGCGGATGTTGTAGTTCCCAGTTTTAAAGATGCCCTTAATCTCCTTGTAGATAAAGATACTTTTGAAGCCACATTAAAGCAATAAACAGCTTAAAATTTTTTATCCTTAAATAAACAATATTTATTTTTTGATCGTTATTTTTTTGTAACTTAGCAAAAAAAACTAAAGTTATGTTTAGCAAAAAAATTATTGAAGTTCCTGTGGACTTTTCCAAAAGTTCCTTGAACGCACTGGAGTATGCCATTGAGTTTGCAAACAGGGCAGAAGCTGATTTAAGGTTGATTTATGTAAAAAAACACAAAGATTACGAACCGGATTTCATGCTTGAAAAGTATGTGTTGGAAGGAGTTAAAAATCTTAATGAATTATTTGAACGGCTGATTGAAAAATATAAAGATAAATTTAAAGGAGATTTTGACTATAAAATAAGGGAAGGAAATATATCTGAAGAGGTTACAAATCAAGCCAAATACGATGATGCATTTCTTATTATAATGGGTACTCACGGTATTTCAGGTTTTCAAGAAATGTGGATAGGCAGTAATGCTTACCGTGTAGTAAGTACAGCTCCATGTCCTGTATTGACCGTAAGACCTCAATTTAAATTTGACGGTATCAAAAAAATTATATTACCGCTTGATGTAACCGAAACAACAAGGCAAAAAGTAGGAATAACAGCTTATATTGCAAGTCTTTTTGATGCTGAAGTTGAGGTTTTGGGAGTTAGAGAAACCGACTTGCCCAAAGTAATTGAAACAATAAACAAGTCTATAGACTGGACATGTAATGTGTTGGAAAAGAAAGGTATAAAATACACCAAAGATTTTATTAAATGTGATAATATTACCGATTGCACTATAAAATATGCTCAAGAACATGGTGGCAGTTTAATAAGTATTATGACAGAACAACCAACTAACTTTTGGGATGTGATATTGGGTAAATATGCCCAACAAATGGTAAATCATTCTCCAATACCGGTGTTGTCTGTAAGACCAAAAAGTCCGTTATACAGCTATAATGGAATTTTCTCGTGGTTTTAATGATATAAAAGTATGAATAAAATTTTTGTAATCTCTGTATTGTTTTTATTCAGCTTGGCGGGATATACCCAAAGTAAAGATGTATTATTTAAGTTGCAAACACCTGAAGGTGGTACTTTGATGATTGACCAGCCGGAAGAACTATCAAAGGCAATAAAAGACCATGTTGATTTAAATAAAAAAATGTTGGGTATAAAGGGCTACCGGATCCAAATAGGTTTGTTTTCCGGCAGAAAAGGAAGACTAAAAGCATATTCACTTAAGTCAAGCTATTTGACTAAATATCCCGACAAAACAGATGTATATGTTTCATATTTAGCACCTTACTTTAATGTGAGGGTAGGAAACTTTTTTACAAAAACTCAAGCACTAAAGGAATTCAGGGAAATAAAAAAAGAATATCCCGGAGCTTTTATTGTTGACGATCTGATTACGGTAGAAGAGAAATAAAATATGGACATAAATTTTCTTAAGGAAAAAGCTAAACAAATCCGAAAAGATGTTTTGATAAGTCTTGCTGAAGCAGGATCGGGGCATTTGGGAGCATCGCTGGGACTTGCAGACATTTTTACGGCATTGTACTTTGAAGTAATGAATGTGTTTCCCGATGACCCGAAAAATGAAAACAGGGATAGGTTAGTGGTAAGTATCGGGCATGTAGCTCCCGTAATATATGCAACACTTGCCCACAGGGGATTTTTCCCTAAAGAAGAGTTGCTGACTTTGAGAAAGTTAGGTTCGCGGCTGCAAGGGCATTCTACGCC
>JALWKH010000365.1 GCA_026996635.1 Bacteroidales bacterium
TATGGACGAAAAAATCGAAAAATACATACTTGACATTGTATTTGCAACAAGGTATCCAGAAGAATACAACCTTGCCAAGTTCAAACCGATGATTGCTTACGGTGGTTCGCCGCGTGCCAGCATAAACCTTGCTTTGGCATCAAAGGCTTATGCGTTTATCAAACGACGCGGATATGTAATACCGGAAGATGTTAGGGCTGTTTGCCACGATGTGATGAGACACAGGATAGGTCTTACTTACGAAGCCGAAGCAGAAAATATCGACAGCTCCGACATCATAAACGAAATACTTAATACTGTGGAAGTTCCGTAAAAAATGTTGGGTTGTGGAAACGAATGAAATTTTAAGAAAAGTAAGAAAAATAGAGATAAAAACCCGCGGGCTGACAAACCAAATTTTTGCGGGCGAATATCACAGCGCCTTCAAAGGCAAAGGTATGTCTTTCAGTGAGGTGCGTGAATATCAATATGGCGATGATGTGCGTAACATCGATTGGAATGTTACTGCACGCTTCAACCGCCCGTATGTGAAGGTGTTTGAAGAAGAACGCGAACTTACTGTGATTCTTGCCATTGATGTCAGCCGTTCGGGTGATTTCGGCACAAACAAACAACTCAAGCGGGATTTGACAACGGAAGTGGCAGCGGTTCTGTCTTTTTCGGCTATTCAAAATAATGATAAAGTAGGTGTAATATTTTTCAGCGACAAGGTGGAAAAATTTATTCCGCCCAAAAAAGGTAAAAAACACATTTTGCGTATCATTCGCGAACTGATTGATTTTGAAGCGGAAGGCAGGGGAACGGATATAACCGAAGCATTGCGGTTTGTTACCAATTCCATAAAAAAACGCAGCATCGTGTTTGTGTTGTCAGACTTTTTTGATGACAAGGATTTTGAAAAAGCCGTAAGGATAGCAAGTAACAAGCACGATTTGATTGCATTGCAAATTGCAGACCGCAGGGAAGAAAAATTACCGCCGATGGGTTTGGTAAAGTTTGAAGACCCTGAAACCGGAGAAGAAATGTGGATTGATACATCTGACGCTTCGGTGAGGGCAGAATACGAAGATTATTACAAAAATCACGAAAAGAAAATTAAAGAAATTTTTGCACGGGCAAATGTTGATACAACGAAGTTATACACGGGAAAAGATTATGTAATCCCGCTTATGAATTTGTTTAAGATGAGGACGAAGTTTAGATAATGTGTTAATGTGATAATTGATTAATGTGCTAATGTGTTAATTTTTAGTTGTTAGTGGTTAGTGGTGAGTTTGTGTTCTTTGAGTGTAGTTAGATGTGATAACGCTTGAGAGAATTTTTAAGCCTCGTAGAGGCGAAATTTTGGTAATACTAGTTTTGTGATATAGAAACAGCTCCGTTAGGAGCGAAACAGGACTTAAAAAAAGATTTTATGAAGAAGTTGGCAAAATACATATTGATAATTTTGGGATTGATTGCGGCGGAATATTCACCTGCACAAGTTGCATCGGTGAGTATGTCCGTTGACAAGGATACAATTGTTGTGGGCGACACATTAAGTTTAACACTGAAAGTTCACAACAACCTGCCCGGAAAGCTGAAAGTGGTTTTCCCGTTTTTCAAAGACACAATTACTTCCAATATACACGTGCTTGCACAAGATTCCGTGCCCGATACGGTAAGCAGCGGAAAAAAACTTGTGCTTGCCCAAAAATATGTAATTAGTGCTTATGACAGCGGAAATGTTACAGTTCCGCCGTTGCCGGTAATATTTAATATCGATACGGTTACAGACACAATTTTTACTGGAACTGCATCATTTTTTGTAAAGTTGTTTCCTACCGACACACTTAAAGTTCCGCTGAAAGATGTTAAGAAACCGCTGAATACACCATTGACACTCAAAGAGTTCTTGGATACTTACGGCTTGTATTTGTTAATCGGTCTGCTGTTGGCAATAATTATTTATGTGCTTGTAAGATACTTTACCCGCCGCAAGCAAGGTAAGGCATTTATTGACATTAAAAAGCCGCTTGACCCGCCGCATATCGTTGCTTTCAGAAGATTGGAGGCATTGCGTGAAAAGAAATTGTGGCAAAAAGAAATGGTTAAAGAGTATTACATTGAACTCACAGATATTTTGCGAGAATATATGGATCGCAGATTCGGAATGAGCACAATGGAAAGCACCAGCAGCGAAATTATTGACAGTTTAAGGGAAAGAAAAGAAGTAAGCGAAGATCTCATAAGGGATATGGAAAAAGTTTTCGGTATAGCCGATTTGGCAAAGTTTGCTAAATATAAACCTTTACCCGACGAAAATGATTTTGCGTGGAAGAAGGCTTATGAATTTGTAGAAAAGACTAAATCTGTAGAAAAAGCCGAATCAAACGGAGAAGAAGAAAATGGTAACGAATCAAAAAATGATAATGACAATGTTAGCAATGATTAAGATAGATAGTTTTGCCAATCCGGGCTTTTTGTGGCTGTTGCTGTTATTGTTGCCACTGATAGCTTGGTATGTATTGAGGCAC
>JALWKH010000366.1 GCA_026996635.1 Bacteroidales bacterium
CAATTTTGGAAAACATTGATCGGTCTAAATTCGAACCCGTTATAGCCAAAACATCTACACTGGAAGAAGCCCGTCAGGTAATAAAAGAAGCCGGAGACAGTGAAAACTCTGTTATTGTTGCCGTTGGCGGAGACGGAACTGTGAATAAAACAATAAACGAAATTGCAGGTAAAAACATCACTCTAGGCATAATTCCTTTAGGTTCGGGTAATGCACTTGCAAGGGAGCTCAACATTCCGCTAAACATAAAAAAAGCCGTAAATGTAATTAATAACCACAAAAAGAAAGAAATAGACTTGATGATCGTAAATGACAAATACTACGGTGCTTGTGTAGGCGGAGTGGGATTTGATGCCTTAATTGCCGAAAAATTCGAAAAACTTACCACACGTGGATTAAAAAATTATATCAAACTGTCTGTAAAAGAATATTTTAAATACAAAAACATAGAATTCACTTTGGAGATAAACGGCGAAAAAATTCACAAAAAAGCATTCCTCCTTTCTTTTGCCAACACCAGGCAATACGGCAACAATGCATATATAGCACCCAAAGCAATAATTGACGACGGAATGATTGATATTGTTATTCTTAAAGAATTAAAAGTAATTGATACTCCCGGATTGGCGGCTAAACTTTTCACAAAAAAAATAGATAATTCAAAATACATTGATTATTACAAGGCAAATTCATTCAAAATAATAACCGGTCAACCCGAAATTTACATCCATTTGGACGGAGAACCTATAGCAATTAATCAAAATTTTGTTGAAGTAAAAAGCAAAAACAAAATGCTAAAAGTAATACACAACCTATAACACACTAACAACCAACTACTTACAGACTAACAAAAATCATCAAAAAAAATATTCTAAAACATCTATTTTTTTTGATATTGTTTGAAAAATTATTCTTAACATTGTGCTGAATTTAAAACCATAAAATTATGGAAACAGCTTATAAAAAAAGATTAGACGAATTTATGGATTACATTATCGCCAAAAATCCTGGCGAAAAAGAATTCCATCAAGCAGTTTACGAAGTTGCTGAATCATTGATTCCTTTTATCGAAGAAAATCCTAAATACAAGGAAGCAAAGATTCTTGAAAGAATTGCGGAACCTGAAAGAGTTATTATGTTTAGAGTTCCTTGGACAGACGACAAAGGGAACATTCATATCAACAGAGGTTTCCGTATTGAAATGAACAGTGCTCTCGGACCATACAAAGGCGGTTTGAGATTTCACCCGACTGTTTACCTCGGAATCTTGAAATTCTTGGCATTTGAACAAGTATTCAAAAACTCACTTACCACATTACCTATGGGTGGTGGTAAAGGTGGTTCTGATTTCGATCCTAAAGGAAAATCAGACGCTGAAGTAATGAGATTCTGCCAAAGCTTTATGACAGAACTTCAAAGACACATTGGTCCTGACACTGACGTACCTGCAGGTGACATAGGTGTTGGCGGTAGAGAAATCGGTTTCTTGTTCGGTCAATATAAGAGAATCAGAAATGAATTCACCGGTGTTCTTACTGGTAAAGGTTTGAACTGGGGTGGTTCACTCATCAGACCTGAAGCTACAGGTTACGGTGCAGTTTACTTTGCACAAGAAATGTTGGCAACAAGAAACGAAAGTTTCGAAGGCAAAACAGTATTGATTTCAGGTAGCGGTAATGTTGCTCAATATGCAACTGAAAAAGTTAACCAATTAGGTGGTAAAGTTGTTACATTGAGTGACTCAAACGGTTTCATTTACGATCCTGACGGCATCGACGCCGAAAAATTACAGTTCGTAATGGAACTGAAGAATGTTAAGAGAGGAAGGATTAAAGAATATGTTGAAAAATATCCTTCTGCTAAATACTTTGAAGGTCAAAGACCTTGGAACATTGCCGGTGAAGTTAAAGGTAACATCGTTGCTCTTCCTTGTGCTACACAAAACGAACTCAACGGTGAAGAAGCTAAACATCTCGTTGACAATGGTCTTATCTGCGTTGCTGAAGGTGCAAACATGCCTTCTACACCGGAAGCTATTGAAGTATTCTTGAACAACAAGATACTTTACGGTCCCGGTAAAGCTGCAAATGCAGGTGGTGTAGCAGTTTCAGGTCTCGAAATGAGCCAAAACTCTATCAGACTCCAATGGACAAGAGAAGAAGTTGACGAAAAACTTCATAACATAATGAAAAACATCCACGCTACTTGCGTTAAATACGGAACAAAAGAAGATGGTTTCATCAACTATGTTGATGGTGCAAACATCGGTGGTTTCGTAAAAGTAGCTGATGCTATGTTAGATCAAGGTTTGGTATAATTTACCTACAAACCATAAACAAAAAAGCCGCCTCGATTTCGGGGCGGTTTTTTTTTTATTGGAAAAAAATTATAATTCTTACACCTGTGTCTTTATCAGCAGTCGCAAAAGGTTTCTGTATTCTTTTGCAAGAACGGGATAGCGGTCATTAACTATCAAAATAGCAGTAGTCATCCAATATTTAATAAGGTCCTTGGGC
>JALWKH010000367.1 GCA_026996635.1 Bacteroidales bacterium
GAGTAAAGATTTTATGTTTTTTATAAGTAATGTTTTCATAGCTGTTGTTTTTTGCAAAAATAAGAAATCTTTACTCTCCCACCATCAAATTACAACCGCGAATATCTGCGGTATCGAAACGACCGAGTATTTCAAAACTGCCGTCGGAATGCAGTTTGCCCAAATCTTCTGTTTCAATAAACGAGCAACTGTGAATGTTGGCAAGGTCAATTATGTTTATTCCGCCTGTTCTGCCTGCAGGCAGGAATGAAAACGGGTCGTAACGGTCGCGTATCAGTATTTTCATCCACGGAACGGGTCTGAAAAGTTGCCCGCCAGTAGAATATGCTTGTGAAAGCAATTCGGTCATACCGTATTCGGAATAAATTTTTTCTACGCCAAGATTTTCTGCAAGCAGCTTGTGCAGTTCGTCTTTAGGAATTTCTTTTCGTCTGCCTTTCATTCCGCCTGTTTCAAATACAAACAAATTTTCCATTTTACCGAAACGTGCATATTCCGAAAAGTCAATAAGTGCGTAACTAACACCGAAAAGGATTACCTTTTTGCCTGATTCTGCAGCTTTCAAAATGTTGTTTTTCAGTTCTTCAAAGTTGTCCAAATAAAATCCGCTGTAGGGGCAATCTGTAAGTTTTATCAAATGATCAATCATAAATACAAGCGATGAGTTGCCTTGTTCCATATATGACGGCAAAAGTACAAGCAAACAATAATCGCCGATGTCTCCGAAAAAATGCCTGAATCCTTGAGTGAAACTTCTGATGTATAGGTTTATGTCTTTTACAAAGTGTTTGCTTCTGGCTTTTTGGGTGGTTCCGCTGCTCAAGAAAACTTTTTCGTAGCCGGGTGTGCCTGTAATTATCTTGTGGTACTTGAAAAAACTAATCGGTAAAAAAGGTATTTGTGTTATTCCGGTTACTGTATTTATATCAATTCCAAGCAGTCTGATGTATTCTTTATACACGTCGTTGTTCTCTGCCTGGTACCTGAAAATTTCCAGTGCTTTGTTCTCAAATTCTTCAGCCGTATATGTTTTAAATTCAATGTTCATCTAGTTTTTCTTTGTTTTACCGAATTTATTATTTATCCAAGGCGGGAAAATTATCGCACCCATTATCAGGTAAGGGTAATAAGTAACCAGCCGCCAAGCAAATGCCAATATAGTAACGAATCCAAGCGGAATGAAGTCTCGCAAAAAGTCGGAGAAAATAGCTTCTGCAAACCCGCTACCGCCCGGCGAAGGCATTACAAGCAGCATTATCCACATTGCCAATTGCCTGGCAAACAGCAATATGTGGTCGGAAAAAGTTAAGCCTTTGTCGTAGCCTATGGCACTATAGAGAGCCAGCAACAGGAAGTTTACAACGAAATAGCGTGCCGTCCACGAAACCACGGATGCCAAAAACGATTTTGCCCAAAACGATTTTGTTTGCTTTTTCAATATGTTTGAGCTGATTACAATGTCTTCTCCCACTTTTTCGGCGGCTGTTTCCCATTTTTTCAGCAATCGCAGTTTGAAAACGCTTGTAAGTATCTTTTTGAAAATCACAGGGTTTATAAAAAGTCCGTAAAAAATAAAAAGTATGTAAATGAACTTAATCAGGTAGCCTATCATTGCAAAGTAAAAGTAACCTCCGGAGAGTGAAATTTCAGCTTCATTCAGTCCGAAAAGTGCTTGCGGTGTAACTACAAAAAAAACGATCGGAAAAAATATAACAAAATAAAGCTCGTCCAAAAAAGATGTGGCTAGCACCATTGCCGTGCTTTTCCCTAGTTTTATCCCTTCTTTGTGAACGTAGATTACTGCCACACTTGTACCGCCTACGGCAGAAGGCGTAATTGCCGATGTAAATTCCCAAAGCATAATTACATTAAAAGCATTCTTCCAATTGTATTCGCCACCCGATAAAATCTTTATCCTTGCCATATAGCCGACATCCCGCAAAACCATCATAAGGAAGGCAAGCAGAATGTAAAAAATTGTGGCAGGTGTAATTTGCAGGTTATCAAAAAGTCCGGGCTTGTATTCTTTTGAGAATAAATAGCCTGCAACTCCCAATCCTATGATTATCGGGATGATAATCTTATATGCTTTTATTTTGCCGATTCCCGGACTTTCGCTCATAAGAATAATTTGTCCTGCAAACTTACATAAAAAGTAGGGTTTAAGGGAACATTCGAAACTTAATTTTCGCATTACAATAAGTTCTAAGGCTAAAGCCTGTGTTGAATAGATTTTATTTTTACCCTACCTTAAAAGGCAAGGCTAAATAAAATTGGTATTTTGAATAGATGAGAACAGGGCTAAAGCCCGTTAGTTACCTATAACCCACCTTAGTCCTCCCTTAAGGCGGCAAATAAGAATATCCAATATTGAATATTGATTTTAGAAGTTAACTTCATCATTCGTTGTTCATTATTCGATATTCTTAAATCAAAATTCCCCGTGTTACCGCACGATTGTATCGTGTGGTTAATTTGTTTGCAATTTATTCGCAGTAAACTATGC
>JALWKH010000368.1 GCA_026996635.1 Bacteroidales bacterium
ATCCAATATTTCTGAAATCCGAACACAACAAATAAAAATTTATCCCAATCCCGCCACCGAATATATCATTGTTGGTAACGATAGCAAAATAAACACTATAACAATTTTCGATGCTGCCGGCGTAATTGTTTATAAAACCTACGCAAAAGATAATACACTGAAAATAGACTTAACAAGTTTCCCGCAAGGCTTATATCTCCTCAAGGTTGATAACGAGAGTATTTATAAATTTATTAAAGAAAATTAAAAATATAAAATTTTGTATTTTTGTCAGTAAGGAACAAAAAGGGGCTGTCCAAAAAGGTAGCCCCCCCCTAATCATAAAGGAAATACTATTTACATTTAATATGTTAGTCTAATTCAAATATGGTTTAATACAATCATATCCGGTAATGCTGAAAATATTAGACCATTTTTATTTGTAATTGATATAAAGTTAACTAATGCGTAACCATGTCTAAACATTATGAACATTTTTTAGTTTCCATAAAATAACTGCTTAAAATTATCAAATTAACTTCCCTGTCTCTAAACAAAAAACAGTTATTTTTGCAATAAGCAACTACATCCAACATAGTATAAACAAAAATGAAAAAAACACTCATTATTATATTTATTTTCATAACAACTTTTTCCTACATTGGCTTTGGTCAAACTAATACAATTGAAACAAAAGACCCATTCAAAATAGAAATAGACAGCATTAAATTCTTCTTAAAAACCAACAACCCCAAACTAGCTTTGCTGAGAATTGAAAAAAACGAACAAAAAGTAAGAAATTCCAACATGCAGGACAAACTGCAAAAACTTTTACTCTTGAAAGGTTTTGCTCTAAAAAATACAGGCAATTACGACAAGGCTTTAAAGGCTTTTGCCGAAGCAGTATCATTATTTGACAAAACTAAAGATACCCTTACCGTTTCCAAGGCATACAACGGAATGGCACAAGTGGAAATGCTTAAAGGTAATTTATACAATGCCATAAAAAACCTGGAAAAAACAATAGAATACAAAAAACTTGCAAATGATAAAAGAGGTGAAGGAATCGCATACAATACACTGGGAAATGTCTATTTCCAACTCGGCAACAATGAAAAAGCAATAAAAAATTATGAAGCGGCTTTAAAAATTTTTGATGAAATAAACTTCATACCGGGCAAAGCCACAGTTTACAACGAAATCGGGGTGGTTTACGACAATATGGCAAACTATGAAAACATTGAAAACTTCCGTGAAGCAGAAAATTACTATAAAAAGGCTATTGAACTTTTCAGGCAAATAAACGACAGTATTCAAATTGCCCTAACCACACAAAACATCGGTATTATTCACAGTCAACTATTTTCTTTATATAATTCTAAAAATAAAAAAACAGAGAGTGCTAAAGAGTTTAACATCGCAAAAAAACATTTTAAAGAAAGTTACATAATCTTAAAAAAACATGGTGCAATAAATAAAATTCCCGATGTGTTGATTAATCTGGCTGCTTTGTATATGGGTAAAAAAAATTATGATGAAAGCATAAAATATCTCAATACGGCTTTGGAATATAAAAACCAAACAGACCTGCCCGCATATATGCTTGCAAATATTTACTATTACCTTGCCTCGGCATATTTCAATAAAAATAACATTGATAAGGCAAAACAATATATAAACCAATCCATTGATATTGCACAAAAATCAGGTCTTAAAAAAAACCTGGCTGAATCATATAAGTTATTATCAGAAATTTATAAAACATCAGGAGAATACAAGAAATCAATAGATGCATTAAATAATTACATAAGCATAAAAGACACACTAATAAACGAACAAACAAACCGCATTATTCAACAATTCGGTGTAAAAGAAAAACAGAGGGAACTTGAGCTTAAACAAGCACAGATTCAAAAAAAAGAAGCAGAAAACCGTGCACAACGCACTTTTATCTATACTCTTTCCATCTTAATATTTTTTATCCTTGCAATTGTAGTGCTTATATTCAAACAATACAGGGACAAAAAGAAAGCCAATGAAATGCTTGAAGCGAAAAACAAACTTATTCTACAACAAAAACAAGAAATTACGGACAGCATAATGTATGCCCAAAATATCCAAACAGCCATACTACCGCCTTTGGAAGAAATAGAAAAAAACACAAGAGGTTTTTCTTTATTATTTATGCCGAAAGATATAGTTAGCGGAGACTTCTACTGGTCCAAATTTATTCCTGAAAGAGAAATTTTGTACATTGCAGTAGCGGACTGTACGGGACACGGTGTACCGGGAGCTTTTATGAGTATGCTGGGTATAAGTTTTTTGAACGAGATAACAACAAATAATAACTTTTTGTTGCCGGGAGATATTTTAACCCGCTTAAGGGAAAAAATTATTACTTCGCTTCACAACCTTGCCAAAGACGGAATGGACATATCCTTTGTCGCTATTGACAAACAAAACAAAACCGTTTACTTTTCCGGTGCCTACAACCCGTTATATGTTATCAGACAAAAATCAAAGGACGGAATAGATGCAGATTCCACTGCTGAAAATGAAGATTATGTACTGTATGAATTAAAAGGCGACCGAATGCCTATAGGTTACTCCCCGAAACAAAACGATTTCAATACCAAACAATTCATTTATCAAGAAAATGACATTTTAGTTATGTTCAGCGACGGCTTCGCAGATCAATTCGGCGGTAGCAAAGGAAAAAAGTTTAAATATAAGAAATTCAAAAATATCCTACTCTCATCGGCAAATTCAGAGCCTGAACATACAAAAACGTTACTTTATAATGCCTTTGTTGAGTGGAAAGGAGCAAATGAACAAACCGACGATATTACCGTAATGGAAATCGTACTGTAGCCATTATTTTATACACGATAGTTATCCACAATCTAAACAGAAAAAAAGAAAATCTCTACATTTGATAATGAAATAACAAAAGTCAAAGAATTATCTAGGAGAATTTTTTATTTTTGTCAAAAAACATAAAAAATATGAACAGATTAAAAATTTTTGTGACATCAACATTTTTATTAGCTACCCTTTTGGGTATTTCTCAAAATTTACCGTGGAAAAAAACTTATGGCGGTAGCAATTTTGAGGAAGCACTGTCTGTATCAGGAACAACTGATGGAGGTTGCATTGTAGTTGGAGAATCAGAATCAACAGACGGATATGTATCAGGAAACCATGGAGATGCCGATTATTGGATAATAAAATTAAATGCATCCGGTGACACTGTCTGGGAAAAATCGTTAGGGGGGTCAAACTTTGACTGGGCCACTTCTGTCATTCAAACTTCTGACGGTGGATATATAGTGGCAGGTTCTTCAGGTTCAAATGACGGTGATGTATCCGGGAATCACGGATATTTTGATTTTTGGATAGTAAAATTAAATGCATCCGGTGATACCGTTTGGAAAAAAACATTTGGTGACACTCTTTATGATGTTGCATTCTCAATTAAACAAACAACAGATGACGGATATATCATTGCAGGATATTTAAGTATTGATATAAATAATGCAGATTATTTGATAATAAAATTAAATTCTTCCGGAGATTTACTGTGGCAAAAAACCTTTGGCGGAAGTCATACAGAAGAAGCCAATTCAATAATTCAAACTAGTGATGGAGGTTTTATTGTTGCAGGATATTCAAATTCCAGTGATGGTGATGTCACAGGTCATCACGATATGGAAGATTTTTGGATTTTAAAATTAGACGATTCCGGAAATTTACAATGGCAAAGGTCTCTTGGTGGAAATTCGGTTGATGTCGCCAAATCAATTATTCAGACTTCAGACGGTGGATATGTTGTTGCAGGATATTCAACTTCTTCAGACGGAGATGTAACGGGGAATCATGGTAATGAAGATTATTGGGTTGTAAAATTGGACAACTCGGGAAACATACAATGGCAAAAGTCTCTTGGTGGTAGCAGTTGGGACTATGCATATTCTGTAATCGAAACACCGGACGGAGGATTTATCGTTGCCGGTTATTCTTCTTCTACAGACGGAGATGTAACGGGGAATCACGGTAATGAAGATTATTGGATTGTAAAATTAGATTCCAACGGAAATTTTTTATGGGATAAATCATTTGGAGGCAGTGCTGATGATTTGGCATATTCTATATCACAATCTGCAGATGGCGGGTATTTTATTGCCGGCAGAACTTTCTCAAATGATGGTGATGTAACAGGAAACCACGGAGATTATGATTATTGGGTGGTAAAAATGATGTATCACATTTCAAGTAAAAATTCTTGTTATGGCACAAACAACGGAAGTGCTACTGTAGAATGGTTTGGAAATACTGAACCTTCATACCAATGGAGCAATGGAGATACCACTGCAACTGCAGACAGTTTGGCTCCGGGATGGTATTATGTTTCAATATCAAACGGAACTGAAACTGTTGTAGATTCCGCATATATAGATGAATTTGACAGTTTGTCAATCCAATTTTTCACATACGATCCTACTTGTTACGGTCTTGACAACGGATATATAGGAGCTTTGGCATCAGGTGGTACACCTCCATATTCTTACCTGTGGAATACAGGACAAACGACTAATCATTTAAACTATCTGTCGCCCGGGACATACACATTAACCGTTACCGATACAAACGGTTGTTTCAAAATAGACAGTACTTCAATTGCATACCCTGAACCTTTACAAGATTCAATAATTTACACTGAACCTTCACATTGTTCAGGTGCTTGTAACGGAACTGCAACAATATATGTTTACGGAGGAACACCTCCATTTTCTTTTCAATGGAGCGATGGTGAAACAACTCAATCCAGAAATTTGTGCAGCAACCAAAATTATTTTGTTACCATTACAGACAGTAGTGGCTGTTCAACAACAGATTCAATAACTTATACGGTTTTCACCGATTCCATTCAAATATGTGTGGTAACTATTGATACTTCTACGAGCAAGTGTCTTATAGTTTGGGAAAGACCGGATGTTCAAATTTTAAACGGATTTGCCGTTTACAAAGAAACAGGCACAAATTATTATGAACAAATAGGATTTGTAAACTGGCAAGAAATGACAGAATATCTTGATACAACATCAATTCCTGCAGCATATGCACATTCATATAAAATTTGTATGGTTGATACATGCGGCAACTATACGCCGTTAAGCTATTACCACAAAACAATGTACCTTACCGCCAATCAAGGTGCAAATCAAAATGAAGTTTCCCTACTTTGGACACATTACGAAGATGAAAGCGGGAGCTTTCAACCTTTAACATATTCAATTTACAGAAAATGTATTCCCACAAATCCTTCTTACGAATTAATTGCAACCATACCTGCAAACATAACTAATTATAACGACATAAATCCTCCTGCCGGCGATTTGTATTACTTGGTTCTAACTCCACACGATAATTGTATTCCAACCAGCATTGACAAAGCTCAAGGTGGACCATACAATTACAGCGTTTCAAATATTGACGATTATGTAATACAACAACAAATAAACACAGCACATGTTTTTGTTCCCGTTTCTGTCTATCCCAACCCGGTAAAAAATAAACTAACTGTTGAAATATACAATCCACAAGGATATACACACAATATCCGTATAGTAAACGCAAACGGTAAAACCGTTTATGAAACAAACACAACTTCAAACAAATTAGAAATAAACAGGGGAGATTTACCTTCAGGTATTTACAACATAACAATCACGGGAAACAACAAAGTTTACAACAGAAAAATAATATTGGAATAAACAAAAATAAAAAAGGCTGCTCACACGGGCAGCTTTTTTTGTTTTATCACGCTTTGCAACACCTCCAGATATTTATGTTTGTTTGCTTCCACGGAATATTTTTCCACCACTGATTTACGGGCTTCTTTACCGAGTTTTTTTCGCAATTTGGGATTTTCAATCAGTACAGACAATTTTTCAACCCATTCCTTATCATTGTTTGCCACAAAGCCGTTTATTCCGTCTTGCACAATTTCGGTATTTACGCCTACAGGAGAAACTACTGCAGGTATGCCCAATGCCATATATTGCAGAGCCTTAAGTCCGCATTTACCCCTCGCCCACTCATTGTCGGGTAAAGGCATCAAGCCGATGTCAATCTGCCTCAAATCATCAACTTCCGTTTCGGCACGCCATTTTACAAACTCGACCTCTAACCCACTAAAATCTATTGATTTATCGGCAATTACTTTAATGCAAATCTTATCCTGAAATTTATCTTTTAACAGTTTAAGCACAGGGATAATCCCCTCAAAATGCTTTATTGTGGTAAGTGAACCTGTCCACCCTATACAAATCTTTCCGGTTGCATTTTCTTTTTCTTGCAAGGAATATTTATCCGTATCAATAGTTGTCGGAATTACAGTAACATTATCATTAAATTGCTTTGCAAAATCTGCCAAATAGTTATTGCCGGCAATTATGGCGTGAGAATATTTTAAAATTGACTTAACCTTGGAAGGATTTTTAAGCCATACAAATTTGCGGTTAGACTGCGACACATTAGGTAACCAAATGGCATCGTCAAAATCAAAAACCAGTTTGCTTTTTCCGGCAAATTTCCGTTCAAAAAAAGATAACCCCAAAAACAATGCTTCCCTTTGCACAAAAACCACATCAAAATCTTTTGCTTTCTTTAAGTCTTTAAATCTGTGGGAAATAAAATTAAGGTTTAGCAAAACTTTTTTCCCAAAATGCCCGTGCGCATAAAAAATCCTGTCGTCTTCTTCATTAAGTAGATACGAAAGTTCCCACTCCCAACCGTTTGACTCAAAAAAATCCAAATATTGCTCAAACCTGTATCTTTGGCTCGGAGACCTGTTTAGTCTGTGGGGTGCTATGAATAAAATTTTGGGCATTTAACTTATATATTACCAAAATGGCAAGAATACCGCAAAGTTAACAACTATTTGTTTACCCGATAAGAGAAGCATAAACCTTGGCATACTTCTCCACAGCCCTTCCCATTGAAAAGACTTCTGCTGCGGCAAATCTTGCTTTATCGTTACCTTTTCCCCTAATCTTATCAAAATCGCCGGCAATTCGTTCGTATTCATCATCATCAAACCTATTCACCACTACCCCGCAATCATATTTTTCAATAATCCTGCCTACATCTCCAATATCATTTGCAATTACAGGCAATCCTGCTGCCAACATTTCCCCCATCTTTGTAGGTGAACTCGCTTGCTTACTCCACAGCGGTTTTATAAAAAACAAGCCGGCATCAGCTATTTGCAAATATTTCATAACATCACTGCGGTTTACAAACTTCACCACCAAATCATTTTCCGCAACTTTTTCGCCGCTTATCCTTATCAACTCCTGCTTATCTACTTTGGACAAAAACAGAAATGCAGCCTGCGGATAATGCTTTTTCACTACCGCAAAAAAGTCCAACATCTCCTTAACCATATACCAAGTCCCCACCGAACCCGAATATACCAATATGGGATACCTGCCGGCCAAGCCTAATTCACTTTTCAACTTATCTTTGTCTATTTCAGGCAATTCCAATCCGGTAGAGCAAGGTATTACCGAAATTTTATCTTTGTACGGATATAATCCTTCAGCAAGAATTTCTTTTGCCTTGGTTGTAAGTGTTACCACTTGCGATGCACTTTTATACAACTCCGGCTCCAATCGTCGCAAATAATCAACAATAACCTTGTAAATATGTTTATACGGCCAAATGTTGCCTTCTATCCTCTCGTCTATCCAAAATCCCCGTATGTCAAAAACAGATTTCAAAAGTGGGAATTTCTTTTTCCACTTTGTAAACAGGATTTGCGGTAAGTAACTGCGGGTATGCACTATCGAAACTTCCTCAGTATCAATAATTTTTAACCCCGCCTTATACATCTTGTGCAAGTCGTAAAGTGTGGATAACACAGGCGGTTTCTTATGATATAAAACAGGTGTCCAACCTATCCCCTTTTCTTTCAGCCGTGCATCAAGTTGCGGAATTGCTGTTTTGTCCTTTTCTGCCGACAGGATATGAAACTTGTAGCCTTTTGCCGTCAAATTTTCAATATAAGGCAAGACTTGAGCCTGCCCGAGCGGGTCGGACAAGCCGTCATAAGAAACATATAATATTACCGCCTTGGATTTTATCAATATTCGGAAGTGATTTGTTTCAGCAGATTACGGATTTTTGACTTTATTTTCTTTTCTGCAATTTCGTCTTCAATCAATTTGGCAGACTCAAGAGCTTTGTTCAGCACATCCAATTTTTTGTTCATCACTTCAAATTCCACATTCCAAAGCGGGATTTTTTTCACCCTGCGTTCGTGTCTGCCGCCTTCAAATTCCGTAGATAGGAAAATATCTATAAACTTGAAAGCTTCATCTATGCTTATAAAGTCCGCCGGCATCGAGCATACATTGGCATCGTTGTGCTTGCGTGCAAGAGCTGCAATTTCTTCGTTCCAGCAATAAGCAGCCCTTATGCCTTGATGCTTGTTTGCGGTTATGTTTATACCGTTTCCGCTGCCGCAAAGAGTTATGCCGTAATCACAATCGCCACGTTCAACGGCTTCTGCCATCGGGTGTGCATAATCCGGATAATCCGTACTCTCTGACGAAAATGTTCCGTAATCAATAACTTTATGGCCTTTTTCTGTCAAATAATTTTTAAGAGCTTCTTTTTTTTCGTAACCACGATGGTCACACGCAATTGCTATCTTCATAAATCTATTTTTTATAAATTCAACTTATTTCCGCCATAAAAGACGAACAAATAAAAACAAGTTTAAAGTTTAAAGTTTAAAGTTCAAAGTGTAAAGTATAAAATGACAATTAGCACATTTGCAACTAACAACTAATATTTAGCACATTTTCAAAATTAGCAAATTAGCAAATTAACACATTATCCTATCAATTCCTTAACCTTTTCCAACACCTTATCTACGTGCTTAACCACACTGTCTTTTCTTTTTTGGTGGACTTTTACATTATACCAAGCATAAGCAATATTTCCGTTCGGGTCAATCAGGAAAGTTGAACGGATTGTACCTTCTGTTTCTTTACCGTATTGCTTTTTGATACCCCAAGCACCGTATGCCTTGTGCACTTCTTTTTCGGTGTCGCTCAGCAGCTTAATACCGAGGTTATGCTTTTGCACGAATTTATTGTGGGATTCCACCGTATCTTTGCTTATTCCAATAATTTCAACGCCCAATTTGTCGAATTCAGGCTTTTTTTCGGTAAAATCTATTGCTTCTTTTGTGCATCCGCTTGTATTGTCTTTCGGGTAAAAATATACTACTACCCATTTGCCTTTATAATCTTTCAGGCAAACTTCGTTGCCACTTGTTTCAGGCAAACAAAATTCAGGTGCTTTTTGTCCTATTTCCAATTTCATGTTTTTTGGTTTTATTAGTTTATTGATAAAATTTCTTTTTCTGGTTCTTGTGTTTTAGTAAATTGATTTACAGCAAATTCCTCAATCATTTCCGTATAATCGTCAAACCATCCGGCATTCGGATTTCTCTTGAAAATCATTACCTTACCGGTATTTTCAGGATTTGCCGCTCTATGGTAGGTAAAAATAATATGTTTTTCCGTAACAGCCAAAACTTCAATTTTACCAGTCTCATGTGACATTACATATCTGGCCCTCCTTTCCAGCCCTGAAACATTTTGAAGGGCTTTTTTGAAAATAAACCAACCTTCTTCTACCGGTACTGCAAACGGACTATTACCAACAACCGGTCTGTTTACAAACAAATAATATTGAGGGATACCAATTGCACTTAATTCAGAAAATAACTGTGACAATGTTTCGGGCTTATCGTTTACACCTCTGAGGATCGGACTTTGATTTGCCAAAATAATACCAGCTTTTAATAACTTATCGGCAGCTTCCTTCAATTTGTCCGTTATTTCATGCGGGTGGTTAATATCGTTGATGATGTAAATTCTTTTATCAGGTTCGGAATAATAGGATAACATGGAAACAAGTTTGTCATCATCAAGAATTCTGTATGGATTATATGCCAAGGCTTTTGTCCCTATTCTGATATTTTTAACATGGGGTATTTTTCTAAGCTCCGAGATTATTTTTTCCAACCTTGAGGTAGAAAGAATTAACGGGTCACCACCTGTAAGAAGCACGTTTATAATTTCCTTATGATTTCTAATATAATCTATTGCAGCCGAATAGTCTTTAATTTTCTCATCTGAATCATTGCGAAACAGCCTTTTTCTGAAACAAAACCTGCAAAATCCGAAACAAACATCGGTAACCAAAAACAAAGCCGTATCACGATATTTATGTTCAAGACCCGGCAGAACGGTATATTTACTTTCAGACGAAGGATCCAATCTGCCCCATACTTCCAATTCTTCCTTATTCGGCAAAGCAATTTTTCTTAACGGGTCATCCGGATTTTCATTATTGATAAGACTTAAATAATAGTCGGTAGTTCTAAAAGCAAATTTATCAGCAACCCTCCTAGCAACTTCTTTTTCATTATCTGATAAAATATCAACTTTGTCAATATTCGTCAAATAATGAATTTTCTTCATAGGCATCCTCTTTTTTTTAAAAGAACAAAACAGTTTTTGTGATCCTATCAAAAATTTTGCCACAGGATGAAATAAGAAAAATTGACAAAAATCCGGACAAAATATATTACTTTGCAGAAAATGAAACACCAATGATTGAATTTTAAACACAAAAGGGATTGATTATTT
>JALWKH010000369.1 GCA_026996635.1 Bacteroidales bacterium
AATTGTAGCCGAGTTCTTTTACCAATTTTTTTATTTCTTCTTCCGTCAAACCAATGTGACGACTGTATAAAGCATTGGGATTCATTGTGTTTAATAGTTTTTTAATTCAAGCCAAATATAAGATAAATTTGCTTAAAAATTGTTGTTGTTTTTTATTAAAGAAAAAAATGTGTGTTGCCGATAAAATTTATCTGACTATATTTGTAAAACATAACATTTACAATTTGAAATGAGAAAGATTTTATTTGTTTTTTTCGCTATTCTTTCAATTTTAGCAGCATCTCAAACAGATACATTGGTTTTGTTAACGGGTAATAAGTTACCGATTAAAGGATATTCAAAGTTGGAAAACGGTATGTACAGGTTTGAGGTTATTAAAAAGCACAAAGTCAAAAGTGTTGATTTTTATCCTTCAGAACTTTTTGTAGTTAAGCACCAAGATGGCAGTATAACAAATCTTTTTCGTGAGTTTTACGATAAGGAATCAGGCTTGAACTTTACTTTTGACAATGCTAAAGAGTATGTAAAAGGTGAAATTTTTGCAAGGAGGACTTATAAATTCACCGGAGGTAAAATAATAAATTTCATAATTGGGGCTGTTGCTCCGGTTGTTTCGTCTGCACTTACCGGAACTATTATTTTTTCACCGTTGTTGCCGTTTGCATCTGCAGTAATAATTGGTTATGTAAGAAATTCCCCCGAACTTTTTGATAAGAAGTTCCCTAATTTCAAAGACAATATATTTTTTAAGAAAGGATATATTGATGCTACTCGCATTATAAAATTGAGTAAGGGAACAAAGTTCTCAATGATCGGGCTGCTTTCGGGTACGGCGGCATATATAATTGTTTCAAAAATACTTTGATTATGAAAAAAATCGTGGTTGCTTTATTTTTTACAGGTTCTTTTTTGTTGTCTATGGCTCAAAAAGATACATTGTGGCTGACGGACGGCAGGTATTTTATTGTAAAATCCGTTGAAATGAACGAAGACAGTTCATATAAGGTTACAGTTGTAAACGGTGAAAAAATAAAGATAAAAGAAGTTGAACCCGAAGAGATGTTTGTTTTGAACAAGCAAAACGGAACAGAGAAGATTTTTTACAATCCCGGAGAAGATGATTTGCCTTTCAAGGATATGAAAGATTTTGTGACAGGGGAAAATTTTGCACACAATAATTACAAGCCCACAGCCGCATCAATAGCAAATTTTGTTATGTCCACGGGAATAAGTTTATTCTTGGGTATGCACGGAATGGTTTTTTATTCTCCTTTGGGTGTTCTAATTCCAACAGTTATTTTGGCTAACAAAAATCCTTCTGTTAAAAAGTTTGACAAGAGATACAATGATAATTTTAAGAACGGTTATGTTGTTGCAGCTAAGCACAAAAAAACACTTTGGTTGATAAAGGCAGGAATCGCAGGTATTTTAACCGGAGGAGGAATTTCTTTTATTATTGTCAAATAAAAATTTTTGTGGTATGAAAAGCTATAGAAAAGAATTGTGGTTTAATACCCCGAACCGCAGGGATTTTATAAACATTACACCTGAAGTGGAAGAATGTGTGCGTGAAAGCGGTGTAAAGGAAGGTTTGTGTTTGGTGAATGCAATGCACATTACCGCAAGTGTTTTCATTAACGACGACGAGCCCGGATTACACCAAGATTTTGAAAGGTGGTTGGAAGAACTTGCTCCCGAAAAGCCTTACAGCCGTTATATGCACAACCGTACAGGCGAAGATAACGGCGATGCCCACCTAAAAAGACAGGTTATGGGGCGTGAGGTAGTTGTTGCCATTACCAACGGCAGGTTGGATTTCGGTCCGTGGGAACAAATTTTTTACGGTGAATTTGATGGCAGGCGGAATAAAAGAGTGCTCGTTAAGATAATCGGGGAATAAAAAAAAGGGACTTTTGGAAGTCCCTTTTTTTTTAATACCTGTAATGATCCGGTTTATATGGACCTTCGATAGGTACGCCAATGTATTCCGCTTGTTCGGGAGTTAGTTTTGTAAGGTGAACACCCAATTTGTCCAAGTGCAACCTTGCCACTTCTTCATCCAAATGCTTCGGAAGTCTGTAAACATCGGTTTTGTAATTATTTTTCCAAAGCTCCATTTGTGCAAGAGTTTGATTTGTAAACGAGTTGCTCATTACAAATGACGGATGGCCTGTTGCATTCCCGAGGTTTACGAGCCTTCCTTCACTCAACAGAATGATTGAATGACCGTCAGGGAAAATAAATTGGTCAACTTGCGGCTTTATGTTTACTCTTTTTATGCCGGGATAGTTGAAGAGCTTGTCCACTTGAATTTCGTTGTCGAAGTGTCCGATATTGCAAACAATGGCACCGTCTTTCATTTTTTCCATATGTTCTATGCGGATAATGTCACGGTTACCTGTTGTGGTGATGAAAATATCGGTATTTTCTACAACATCTTCCACTGTTTTTACTTCATAGCCTTCCATTGCGGCTTGAAGTGCACAAATCGGGTCAATTTCGGTTACAGTTACTATTGCACCGAATCCACGCATTGATTGGGCAGAACCTTTTCCTACATCACCGTATCCGCAAACAAGTACTCTTTTGCCTGCTATCATTATGTCGGTAGCTCTCTTTATGCCGTCGGCAAGTGATTCTCTACAGCCGTAAAGGTTGTCGAATTTGGATTTTGTTACAGAGTCATTTACATTTATTGCCGGGAATAAGAGTTTACCCTTTTCTTTCATTTGATAAAGCCTGTGCACGCCTGTTGTTGTTTCTTCTGAAACACCTTTAATTTTTTCGGCGTATCTATGCCATTTATTAGGGTCTTTTTCATAAATGATTTTAAGTCTTTTCATCAATTCCCTTTCGTCTTCGGACAGGGCATCGTAATCCACATTAAGCAATGAAGGATCGTTTTCAATATCAAAACCTTTGTGAATCATCAAAGTAGCATCTCCGCCATCGTCAACGATGAGGTCGGGACCGCTTCCATCCGGCCAAGTAAGTGCTTGTTCGGTGCACCACCAATATTCTTCCAAAGTTTCGCCTTTCCAAGCAAATACGGGAATTCCTTTTGCGGCAATTGCAGCGGCAGCGTGGTCTTGTGTGGAATAAATATTACAACTTGCCCAACGTACATCTGCTCCGAGTTCCACAAGGGTTTCAATCAGGACTGCCGTTTGGATTGTCATATGTAGCGAACCGGAAATTTTTGCACCTTTCAGCGGTTTTTCTTTTCCGTATTTTTCCCTTAATGCCATTAAGCCGGGCATTTCTTTTTCTGCCAATTCAATTTCTTTTCTTCCGAAATCGGCAAGACTCAGGTCTTTTACTTTGTAAGGAAGTGTTTTTTCTTCTATCATAGTCATAAAAATTTTATTTTGAAGATTTTTTGCAAAGATAGTTTTTTCCGTTGTTAGTTAAGCAGGCTTTAGCCTGTTTTTTGTTTAAAATACCTATTTTTATGATTAGCCCTGCCTTTTAAGGTGGAGACAAATGAATAAAAAAATGGTTGGCTTTAGCCTTCGCTTTTATATTGTTTTTTGTCATTCGATACAAAAGAACCAACAAAAAATGCTACTGCACGAATCTTTCGTGTAGGGTTTGTTTTTTGCGATTCAATCGCAAATATTTACATTCACACGATACAATCGTGCGGTAACAATGGTTGTGTCAGCGTAAAATAAAAAAGGCTGCCAAAAGACAGCCCTATTTATGTTTATACTTCCAAGTCCACATCAAATTTTTCGTGCCAAGGAAGTCCGTATTTATTCAACATATCCATAAACGGGTCGGGGTCAAATTGTTCTACATTCCACACTCCGGGTTTCTTCCAAAGACCCTTCATAAATAATGCTGCACCGATTGTTGCGGGAACACCCGTTGTATAGTTTACGCATTGTGTGCCCGTTTCTTTGTATGCTTCGGGATGTTGGCAATTGTTGTAAACATAATAGGTGTGTTCTTTACCGTCTTTGATACCTTTTATCCTGCAGCCTATGGAAGTTTGACCTTTGTAATTTTCGCCGAGGCTACCCGGATCGGGTAATACTGCCTTTAGGAATTCCAGCGGTGCTATTTCGCAATCGCCTACTTTTATAGGTTCAATGGAAGTCATTCCCACATTCTGCAATACTCTGAGGTGTGTCAAATATTCTTCGCCGAAAGTCATCCAAAAACGTGCTCTTTTTATTGTCGGGAAATTCTTAACGAGTGATTCCAATTCTTCGTGATACATCAGATAAGATTCCCTTGGTCCTATTTCGGGATAATTCAGCGGTTTATGAATTTCCATCGGTTTGGTTTCAACCCACTTGCCGTTTTCCCAATATTTGCCGTTTTGGGTAATTTCCCTTATGTTTATTTCGGGGTTGAAGTTTGTGGCAAAAGGTTTGCCGTGGTCGCCTGCGTTGCAATCAACTATGTCGAGGTAATGAATTTCATCAAAGTGGTGTTTAGCCGCATAAGCGGTAAATATGCTTGTTACACCCGGGTCAAAGCCGCAACCGAGAATAGCGGTAATTCCGGCTTCTTTAAACCTGTCGTGGTATGCCCATTGCCACTTGTATTCGAATTTCGGAGTGTCTTTGGGTTCGTAATTTGCAGTATCCAAATAGCTAACGCCTGTCTCCAGGCAAGCATCCATTATCGGTAAGTCCTGATAAGGCAGGGCAACATTTATAACCAAATCAGGCTTGAAGTCATTTATGAGGGCAACGGTTTCTTTTACATTGTCGGCATCTACTTGTGCGGTTTTAATTCTGTCTTTTCCGTATTTTTCGTTTACATCTTTTGCTATGGCATCGCATTTTGATTTTGTACGGCTTGCCAACAAAATTTCATCAAAAACATCATTCATTTGTGCGGTTTTGTGGGCAACAACCCTACCTACACCGCCGGCTCCGATTATAAGTACTTTTCCCATTTCTTTTGCGGTTTTTTAATTTGTTTCCATTATTTTAAACAATTCGTCCAGTTTCGGAGTAAGGATAATTTCCGTTCTTCTGTTTTTAGCCCTTGCTTCTTTTGTTTTGGCAGGGTCAACAGGCATATATTCTCCGTGTCCTGCAGCAGTAAGCCTTTTCGGGTCAATTTTTGAATTTGCCAAAATATATTTCACTACGGCTGTGGCTCGCTTGGTACTTAAATCCCAGTTATCTTCAATTCCGCCGCTTCCGTGATAAGGTACATCATCGGTATGACCGACTACCATTATGTTTATGTCAGGATTTTCTTCAAGTACTTTTGCAAGTTTTTTCAACGCTTCTTTACCTCTCGGATCTATATCCCAACGCCCTGACTTGAACAAAAGTTTTTCTTGGAGTGATACATACACTTTACCGTTTTTAATTTCAACGTTAAGTCCTTGATTTTTGAATCCGAGGAGTGCATCCGCTACGGTTTTGCGCAGTGCTTCAACAACTGAGTCTTTTTTGTTAAGTATTTGTTGAAGTTCAATAAGTTTTTTGTTTTTTTCGGTAAGCAGGCTGTCCTTTCTGTCAAGTTCGGCATTTTTCCTGTCTATTTCTGCTTTTAAGGCTTCAAGATGCTGCTTTTTTTGATTCAGCATTTTTTCCAATTCCCTCAATGCGTCTTCTTTGGCTTGAAGTTCGTCTTTAGATTTTTGCAAATCAGCCAGAAGTTTTCTTATTTCCTCTGCGTCTTGCAGACTTCGCAATTTTTGTTTATTCAATAATTCATTGTTGAGGGCATTTATTTTATCATATTGTTTTGTGAGTGTTCGCAAACTAGTATTCAAAACGGTTGTATCCCTAACCAACCCGTCTCTTTCCTTTTTTAAGGCTTTGAGTTTTGCTTTTAACTCTTTGATTTCAATTGTGTCTTTTCTCAGTTGTGCTTTATAAGATTTAAGGTTGTCTTCGCATTTTTGTTGTTTATCTTTGACATCCAGATATTTGCGTTGAGGTACGCAAGAAAATAGCAATGCGCTTCCCAAAATTAAAAATGATATTGTTTTTATTGTTGTTTTCATTTGTCGAAAAACTTTGATTTGTTAGCACAAAGATAAGTAAAATTTGTCTTTAAGAGAGCCAAGAAATTAGCCCAACATAAGAAAGCATAAATATTTTTTGAATTTGGGAGGGGAAAAAGAAAAAGGCGACCGTTGCCGCCTTTTTCTGATAGTAAATTTTATAATTGTGGCATTTGGCAGCCGTATTTACCTTGATATTTTTTCATACCGGCTTTCATAGCATCTTCAAGGCTCATTCTGTGCAGCCATACATCGGTTTGTGATGCTACAGAGTTGCCTTGTAGCGGTAAGCCGAGCATACTTCTTATGTCGTTTGCCGTTGAGTTTTCGGCAGATACTTGTGAGTCGATTTGTGCTCTGGTTACAATTTTTCTGCCTGCATAAATTTTTGCCCATTCTTCACTTACCGGAACCGTAATTTTTGCACTTATGTTTCCTGTGGATTCTTCCGTAAGAATATCGGAATCGTCTTCTATGTCAGTAATCCTCATTTTTGTATTGAATTCACGGTAATCGTAATTGTGGTTACCTGTAAACAAGTTATCTTTCAAAATCAACCCTTTGCATTTTTTTATGTTGTCAACACCGCCTTCGTCTCCGAAACCGAATACATTGTTTGCAACATAAAGCTTTCTTATTTCCGTATCCATTTTCAAGCCGTTGCCGCTATAGCTTGATGCCATTTCATCGTGACGCCAAGTAAACAGAATTGTGTTGTTTGTAATGTAATATTCACATTGGTCGGCAGGATTCTGTGTATGGTATAATGTCATTGCATATATACCTTCGCCTGTATTGTTTATTATCAAATTGTTGTCAATTACAGCTTTACCTTTTTTACTTACAGATATTGAAAACACTCCGCCTGTTGGTGCGGTATTTACTGCTACACAGTTTTTTACTTCTACATTTGTGTATTTGCCTACCATTATTTTAATGGCACCGCTTTCGGGGGTGTTGTTTTTGCCCTTGGAAGCATTTGCTACACGATTGATTTTAAGTTGTTTATCGTCTGTGTAAAAATTTCTGTCGCCGTTATCAAATATTATTCCGTCAACAACTACAGTACCATTGTATTCGGGATATGTTTTGTCTGTTTCAATGATTAAGCGGTACTGAGTGCTTGTTTCGTTATACCTGTTTTCCCCCGTGAAAATGGTTTTGTACTTGCCCCACGGATCCCGGGTTGAGAAATCAGGGCTGTATCCGCCGATGATTTGAACAGGAACTTCTATTTTGTCTGAACCCCTTCCTTGGCGGCTTTTGTAAACTCCGCCTGCTATGTGAACAACATCTCCGGGTTGTAATTTGGAAATAAGGCTTGCAAGATCTTTTGCAGGTTGTTCTTTTGATCCTACTTTGCCGTGTCCTGTTGCTGCACATACATAATAATCTTTGCCTTTGGAGGCTTTGGCCGGTGCCGAACTGTTTGAAGATGTTGTTTTGCTGCTCGAACTTACTTTTGACGAACTGCTTGCTGCAGGCTTTTTAGTTGTGTTGGTTACTTTCGACTTTGCCGAATTAAGTTTTCCTTTTAATTTGCCAAATTGTGCAAAACTTTCATTAGGAACAAATAAAATTGCCAATCCTAAAATCAATGCAAAAATTGTAATCTTTTTCATAACATTAAAATTTTGTTTAAAATTGTTCTCGTTGACAAATATAAACTAATTGGCATACAAAAAACAATACTTAATTTTGATGAGTATAGGCTGATTTTATTGATAATGAGAATATTATTTTCTGAGCTCATAGAGAAGCCGGATATGAAAAGTTAGTGTGTCGTGCTAAATTTTTATTTTTTGATACTGTAATTGCTTTACCTAAATTTAATGATATGTTGCTGTATTTTATTTTGTAATTTTGCACCGTTAAACTAAAAACGAAAGAGTATGATAACATTTGGAACAATCGGGAATGTAGGAGGAGACGATAATCAGAAAAAAGGCAAATCAATCAATGGTGAAGTTGACGAAAAAGTGAAAGTGCTAATTATCGGAAGCGGACCGGCAGGGCTTACTGCGGCTATTTATACTTCCAGAGCAGGTCTCAATCCCGTGGTTTACGAAGGTATGGAACCGGGAGGACAGCTTACAACTACCACAGAGGTGGAAAATTTCCCGGGTTATCCGGAAGGAGTGACAGGTCCCGTTTTGATGGAAGACATCAAAGCACAAGCAAAAAGATTCGGTGCGGATGTTAGATGGGGTTCTATTACCGAAGTTGATTTCAGCAAAAGGCCTTTCAGGGCTATTGTAGATAATGAAAAACTTATTGAAGCTGATGCTGTTATTATAGCAACAGGTGCGAGTGCAAAATATCTCGGATTGGAAAGTGAACAAAAATTCAGAGGTAAAGGTGTATCTGCTTGTGCCACTTGCGACGGATTTTTCTACAAAGGACAAGATGTGGCTGTAGTTGGTGGCGGTGATACGGCTTGCGAAGATGCACTTTATTTATCCGGACTTTGCAACAAGGTATATATGGTAGTGCGTAAGCCTTATTTCAGGGCATCAAAGGCTATGCAAAACAAAGTGATGAATACACCGAATATTGAAGTGCTTTTCGAACATGTTACCAAAGAAATTTACGGTGACGACGACGGTGTAAAAGGAATGAAATTGATTAAGCAAGGTAAAGAAGAAGTTGACATTAAAGTGAGCGGAGTGTTTATTGCTATCGGTCACCATCCGAATTCCGATATTTTCAGAAAATACATAGAAACTGACGAAACAGGTTATATTAAAACACAGCCGGGTAACACCAAAACAAATGTTCCGGGGGTATTTGCTTGCGGCGATGTGCAAGATCCCGTTTACAGGCAAGCTATTACCGCAGCTGGAAGCGGATGTATGGCAGCATTGGATGCCGAAAGGTTTTTGATGGAAGAAGGTTGATAGTAAGTTTTAAGAGATAAAGTTTAGCCGTTGTGCTTATAGAAAGTGCAACGGCTTTTTTTATTGGTTAAAAATCAACAGTGAACAATACGTCCAAACCATAAAAAAATTACTTTTGCAAGTAATAACGGAAATAACTTTTTAGGTATGGCTTCAATTTTTTACATAACAGACAAATTAACTTTGGAAGACATTGTTTCAATTATTTTGGAAAACAAAAAGCTGGAATTTTCGGAAGAAACAAAGAACCGTATAATAAAATCCCGTGAATATCTCGATAAGAAGTTGGAGGCTGAAGACAAACCGATTTACGGAATAAATACTGGCTTCGGAGCATTGTACAACAAGTCCATTTCAAAGCAAGACTTGGGCACATTGCAAGAAAACCTGATAAAATCCCACGCTTGCGGAACTGGTGAAGAAGTGCCACAGCACATTGTGAAACTTATGCTACTCCTTAAAGCACAATCTCTCGGATACGGATATTCGGGTGTCAGGCTTGAGACTGCCGAAAGGTTGCTGTATTTTTACAACAATGATATAATTCCTGTGGTTTACAGTCAAGGTTCGCTTGGTGCTTCGGGTGATTTGGCTCCGTTGGCTCATACTATGTTGCCGCTTATCGGAATGGGAGAAGTTTATTATGGAGGTGAAAAGATTTCGGCGGAAGAGCTGTATAAGCGTACAAGTTTGCAACCTTTAAGGCTTGTTTCCAAAGAAGGGCTTGCCTTGCTGAACGGAACCCAGTTTATGCTTGCTTTTGCCGTGTGGAATTTAATAGAATCCTTGAAATTGCTTGATGCTGCCGATGCTATTGGTGCTATCTCTTTGGAGGCTTACGACGGAAGGATAGAGCCGTTTTTGCCGCCGATTCACAATGCACGCCCGCATAAGGGACAACAAATTGTAGCAGAAAGGTTTAGGGAGTTACTTGAAGGCAGCGAAATGATAAAAAGACCGAAAGTACACGTGCAAGATCCGTATTCATTCAGAACAGTACCGCAAGTGCACGGTGCATCGCGTGATGCTATCGAGTATGTGAAAAGTGTGGTTTTGACCGAAATGAATTCGGCGACAGATAATCCGATGGTTTTCCCTGATGAAGATATGGTGGTTTCGGGAGGAAATTTCCACGGACAACCGCTAGCTCTTGCAATGGATATGCTTTCTATTGCGATGGCGGAGATTGCTAATATTTCCGAAAGGAGAGTTTACAAATTGATTTCCGGCAAGCGTGACCTACCGTCGTTTTTGGTTGCGAATCCCGGACTAAATTCGGGATTTATGATTGCACAATACACGGCTGCATCCGTAGTGAGTCAAAACAAGCAATTGGCAACACCTGCATCGGTTGATTCCATAGAATCGTCGCAAGGTCAGGAAGACCACGTAAGTATGGGTGCAAATGCCGCAACTAAAGCATACAAAGTGGTAAACAATGTGGCGACAGTGCTTGGAATAGAACTGTTTACCGCATCACAAGCAATGTTTTTCAGAAAAGAAAAGACTTCGCCTGTTTTGGAAAATATTTTGAAAGACTTCCGCAAAGAAGTGCCTTTTGTTGAAAACGATACCGTGATGTATGAAAAAATTCATAAGGCGGTAGATTTTGTTAAGAAGTTTGAGTGGAGTAATTTAATTTAATTTAATTAGGAATGGACACATTTTTATTCGGAGAGATAATTTTCGGACCGGTAAAAAGCCGCAGGTTGGGTAATTCTTTAGGTATAAACCTGTTGCCGAACAATTTTAAACTTTGCAATTACGATTGCGTGTATTGCGAGTGCGGTTGGACACACAAAGACGAGATAAAAACACTCGAAACCAAG
>JALWKH010000370.1 GCA_026996635.1 Bacteroidales bacterium
ACTGTTTACGCTGCAATTCTTACTCACATACATACCCAGAATTATAATCACATCAATTACCAGCAGCAAAATTAAAAACCGCAAACTCGGCTTCAACACAATCATTATCGGCAGCAACCAAAAAGCATTGGACTTGTATCAAAAACTTACAAACGCAAAAAAATCGGCAGGTTTCAAATTTATCGGCTTTGTAAAAGTAAACAAAAACAACGACCACCTTTTGGAAGAACATCTACCGTCTCTCGGGCACGTTGAAGACCTGAAAGAAATAATAAAAAAACACAATGTAGAAGATGTAATAATTGCAATAGAAACTACCGAACACGAAAGAATAGAAGAAATCCTTAACACATTGAGTATTACCGATGTAAACATAAAAATCATACCATCAATGTATGATGTGCTTACCGGTAAAGCGAAAATGTCTTCCCTCTACGGCGAGCCGCTTATAGTTATCCCTAAAGAAATTATGCCTGAATGGCAAGCAAACCTAAAAAGAGTTATTGACATATCATTTTCAATCGTTGCACTAACACTTTCTTCTCCGCTGTTTTTAGTATTGGCAATAATAATCAAAGCCACCTCAAAAGGTCCTGTTTTCTTCAAGCAAGAAAGGATAGGAAGATACGGCAAACCTTTTATGATTTACAAATTCCGCACAATGTACATTGATGCAGAAAAAAACGGACCGGCACTTGCAAGCGAAAACGACAAAAGAATTACACCCATAGGTCGCTTTTTACGCAAAACCAGAATGGACGAAATACCGAACTTTTGGAATGTTATAAAAGGCGATATGTCGTTGGTTGGTCCCAGACCCGAAAGACAATTTTTCATTGACCAGATTGTAAAAAAAGCTCCGTATTATGTTCACTTGCACAAAGTAAGACCTGGTATCACATCTTGGGGACAAGTTAAATTCGGATACGCTTCAAATGTCGACGAGATGATAGAACGCCTCAAATACGATCTTATTTACCTAGAAAATATGTCTCTGTTTGCCGACTTCAAGATACTGATTTACACAATTTTAATTATAGTTAAGGGGAAAGGAAAATAAACAAAACACTTGACTATGAAAACTTTAAAATTAACTTTTGTTATTATACTTTTAGCGCTAATCGGTTGCACAAGAAGAAACGACAATGCACCCAAATATGTTCCCACAGATGTTTTGGTTAAAATAAAAAGTGATTACAACATTGATAAAGCATTTGATTTTATAAACTCATTCAGCCTTTCCGTCGAAAATATTCATTCACTAACATATACATCCGACTTGCCTAAAGACAGCTTACAATATGTTTTGGATTTTGTAAACAGCAAACCTTATGCAAGCGCTACCGGATATGTTAGTACCACAGGAGATACAATTACAATTTTCCCGAAACTTATCAATATAAAAAACAAATCATACCAAAACGATTGGCTGGAAACCGTAACAACTCTTAAGCTGCACAAAAAAAGTGGTTGCATAATTTATTTCCACGTTCCCGCAGGACAAGAGCCGGAATGGAAAGAAAAGTTTGAACAATATGAATGTGTAGAGTGGGCGGAACTTAATTATTTGTTCGAAATCTCACTGTGGTAAATACTTTATTATAAAACCACTTGTTTAATAAAAACTTTAAGTATTTTTGAAGCAAATAATAAAACCTGAACGAAATGCTGAATAAAATCATTGCCAACATAGTTCCCTTAATGCCAAAAAAATTGGTGTGGATTTTCTCAAAAAGGTATATTGCAGGCAGCAAACTTGAAGATGCCATAAGGGTTTCAAAAGAATTGAACAGCCAAGGAGTTTTGGTTACTATCGACTTATTGGGTGAATTTATCAAAGATCTTGATGAAGCAACTAAAAATAAAGAAGCATACCTCAACATAATAGAAGAAACACAAAAAGCCGGCATAAAAGGCAATTATTCGGTAAAACCGACAATGTTCGGACTACTCCTCGACAAAGATGAAGCATACCGCAACATTAGGGAAATTGTAAAAAAAGCTGCCGAATACAACAATTTTGTAAGGCTCGATATGGAAGATTCGCCTTGCACCGACCTTGAAATAGAACTTTATTCCAAACTTAAACCCGAATTCCCGAACAATGTAGGACTGGTTTTCCAAGCCTACCTGAAAAGAACCCTCAACGACTTGAAAATGCTTTACGACCGTTTTCACAAAGACGGAATGATAAATAATTACAGGCTTTGCAAAGGCATTTATGTAGAACCTGCCGAAATTGCGTACAAAGACAAAGAAGAAATCAGAAAACATTACTTGGAAGACTTGGAATTTTTACTCTCCCACGGCGAATATGTAGGCATCGCTACCCACGACAAATATTTGGTAGACAAGGCTTACGAACTCATAGACAAGTACAATGTAAGCAATGATATGTTTGAATTCCAAATGCTTTACGGTGTAACTCCCGAACTCCGCCGTACCATAGTGGAAAAAGGATACAAAATGAGAGTATATGTTCCTTTCGGAGAAGATTGGTTCGGCTACTCTACCAGAAGACTGAAAGAAAATCCCAAAATAGCAGGGGATATTGTTAAAGCGCTGTTTAAGCGTGGTTAGCAATCTTTGTTAAGGCGGTAATTACCGCCTTTTTTATTATGTCAAAATCTTTCACCGACGAAGACACATAAACAAAAGCAATGAGAAGTTTTTGGTTTCTACCAATTACTTTTTCAGCAATAATTTCCTTGTTTAACCGGTAAGCCTCTCTTACCCTGCGTTTAATTAAATTTCTTTTTACGGCACGCTTTATCCGCTTGTGCGGCACTGAAACCATAATTTTTGCAACAGGCTTTTCTCCTTCGACAAGTTCTTCCCACCTGTAAAGCACTTTCAAAGGATAAACATCTATAGAAATAATTTTACCCTCAAAGAGTAATTTAACTTCTCTTCTGGATTTAATACGTTCTGTCTTTGGTAAACCGTATTTTTTCATCGACGACGAAGCAGCACTAAGCTTTTGCTTCTTTTAAGTTAGCTTTAAGAAATTGGTCCAATGCCTCAACCATAGATTTTGCCTGCTGGGTAGGTGCCGCAATATCCAATCTTAAACCTGCATTTTTTACGGCTTTTTTGGTAGTGGGACCGAAAGCACCTATATATGTATTGGGACCTTGTTTGAAGTCAGGGAAATTCTTTTGCAAAGACTTTATTCCCGACGGGCTGAAGAAAAGTATTATATCATATTTGTTTATATCCAAATCGCTCAAATCACTCATCACGGTCTTATACAAAACCACCTTTTCAAAGTTTATATTATTCTTCTTCAGCAAGTTCGGAATTTCCTTTTTATGAATATTGGAAACAGGCAGAAGTATTTTTTTGTTATTATGTTTTTTGAAGTACGGCAGCAAGTCTTGAGCCTTTCCGTTTACAAAGAAAATTTTTCTTTTTCTGTAGGTAATATATTTAGTAAGGTAATAAGCAATGCTTTCCGACAAGCAATAATACCTCATATCTTGCGGTATCTGCATCCTTGTAGCCTCGGCCATACCGAAAAAGTGGTCGGCGGCTGTTCTGCTTGTAAGTATCACCGCATCAAAATCGGCAAAATTAATCTTTTGCTTTCTAAACTCCTTGGTACTTACTCGTTCTACGGAAATAAACCTTCGGTATTCAATGTTTACTCCGTATTTCTCTGCTATTTCGTCGTATTTGCTTGCTCCGGCCGGTTTGGGTTGGGAAATCAGGATATTTTTTATTTTCAAGGCTCGTAGGTTTTGGATTTCGGGGCACAAAGTTACAACATTTTTAAACAACAAACATCATCATTTTTTAATTTTACCCCTAAAACCGAAAGACAGTGGCAAAAAGACTATCTTTTCTCCTTACTTTTTTCGACTTTATCGAGAACTTGTAACGTACTCAAAATTGCTTCCAATTGGCGTACATATTCACGTTTTTTGTATTTCGGAGCATATACATAACCTTCTACCGTAATAATTCTAGACTTGTCGGCACTCAACGTGGAAACAGACACAAAAGGACCTCCCATATAATCATTTTCCACCTTCCATAAACCTCTCATCTTCACATAAAACTTCCCGTTTTTCACATACCTGTTAACTTCCGGTCTCACTAGTTTTTCCGTACTCATCCAACTGCCGAATGTCGGACCTTTGATAAAGCGTTTAAGGAAATCATCACGCTTTGCAATCAAAGAATCCACATTAAAATCCGAAGTGTCATTATACGGATAACTGTAAATAATCAATCCTTGACTCATTTCCACGGTCTCCCTCGAAATCCACATAAAATCGGTAGTGTCAATGTTTATGTTATACCCTTTCGGTACAGCAAGATATATATGAAACTTGTTTTCAATTTTAGCCAAAACTTCCTTGCTTTGGATTTTCTTGTAAGTATCAGTTATCCGCTTTATTTCCCAATCGTTGATTAGGTTGATAATAAAATTGCTCTTTTCTTTAAGCAAACGCGCCATTGCCGTATCAGACGGAGCATAAGCCTGAATTATCAATTGCGGTGCTGCCCAAATGTTTTTCTTCACATAAATTCCCGTACTGTCCGGTGGCAAATCTTTTTTTATATTGATAAACAGCAAATTACGATGAGTCTTAAAAATGCTTGAAAATGCACTGTGCGGTATCGGTACGGCGGTAAAAATAGGCTCCGACTGCGGCAACATAGGATAATCTTGAGTGAAAATATCTTTTAATTCTTTTGTTGTAGCAGGATATTCATCTTTATTTACAACAATTACCACCTCTCCCGCCTTACCTGTAATAACCGGAAGTAAAGTTTTGTTCTGCTTTTCGTCTTCATTGCATCCTTGTATCGTAACAAGCACTACAAATAAAGCAAATAAAATTCCTATACCCTTTCTCATATGTTTATTTTTTTCTTATCACTATCGAACAAGGAATAACGAATAATGAATTTTACTTCCAAAATCGATGTTCTGGATTGGATATTCATTATTCTTTTCCTTACCTAAATCTTAATTATAACGCTTCTCAAACCGAAAAATTTTACAATCCTGCGATTAAAAATGAAAAGCCCTTTCTTCTCCGTTATAAAATACCCTCAACACCTTACCTTTCATATAATCCTTGTCAAAATACACAGGCATTGTGCTTTCAATAACAGTAGCCCCGTATTTTATTATGTGCCCGTCTCCGTCTTCCAAACGGTAATACAGCACATCTTCGCCTATTCGTGGATTTATCACCCTGACACCAATAAAATTATCATTCCCCAAAACATTGTCTATTCTGCCGGGAGACAAATAAAATTTCCTTCCCATTACAAAATACGATGCTTGTGGCAAACCGTAACCTAATGAATAGTCAAAATACGGATATAAATGCCCTGATTCCATCAGTTTTTGTCTTAACTCCATATTTTTCCATTCAGGATGCATACCCAACACGCAAGCGGCAAAACCCGCTACCAACGGTGTGGCAAATGATGTGCCGTACACGTGACTCAATTTTGTAACACCATCTGCTTCAACATTTGCATTTGCCGAAAGCTCAGGCTTTAGCCTGCCGTCATATGTAGGTCCCACTCCCGTAAAACTTATTGCCAACGGCTTACAACACTGAGCCCCGCCTACCGTAATTATACTGTCTGCATCGGCAGGTGCTCCCAGCATACGCCACTTGCTGTCACCGGAATTTCCTGCCGCATTGACAACCAAAATTCCCTTACGTGCTGCCCACAAAGCTGCTTTTGTTACATAACTTGTCTTTCCATCCATATCCTTACGGCAGTACCTCGGCTTTTCGTAACCAAGCGAACTGCTGATTATATCCGCACCATAACGGTCTGCCCACTCTGCCGCTTTCATCCAAAACAATTCTTCCCTGAACGGTTCAATAGAATTATACTCGGTTCTTGCCAACAAAAATTCCGCTTCTGTGGCAAGTCCTATCACCGTATCTCCTTTTTGACCCGCAATGCAGGAAAGTGTCATTCTTCCGTGTGAAGAATGCTTATACTTTATAGTATCCTTTCGAATGAAATCGTAAGCCCTCAAAATTTGTTTATTATCAAACAAATGTTTCAAAAAAACAGACTTATTCGCCTTGGTAAATCCCGCATCCAGCACTGCAATCCTAACACCTCTGCCCCTATAACCATTCTTAATAAATAATTCGCCCCCCATAGAACTGATCTGGTCTTTCAAAATTTCTGCCGCAGTATGAAAATATTTTGAAGCAGAATCTTCTTCGCATAAGATTATTCTCCCCTCAGTGTTTAACCTCTCAACTTTTTTTACAAAAGGTAATTCCTTTATTTGTGCAATATCGTCTTCACCGGCATACACCCAAAGAGCATTTAACCATCTGAATGAATAAAAAATCGAATCGGCAATTGCCTCTACATCTTGCACATAATCTTTCCTGACAGGATAATCTGAAATATCAAAAGGTATATTCTGCCTTTGCCGCCTTTCAATTGCCTTGGAATCGAAAAACTTATACAAATCTACCGATGTATTTTTACCTGAAAAGTAAATCAACCAATGACCACCTTGCGAAAAACCGCATTCTGCAGACAGGAAAAGAAAAAAAGCAAAAAACAACCTTAAAACCATCTTCATCCGTTTTTCATATTCAACAAAGGTAAAGAAAAAAGAGATAAAAACGCATCGTTTAAGAATACATCATAAAATACCCCTTCCATTTACACCACAAAAACACAATTTCACCCATAAGGGTGATAAAGCAACCACACCATAGCCGTACATTAGCGACATAAAAATTTAAATCTTTTATCATGAAAAAAACTTTATTTTTGATTATTGCGATTATTGCTTACCTGAATGGTTTTTCACAAAATCCGGGTATAATCTGGGAAAAAACTTTTGGCGGCACGAGAGTTGATATTCCTAACAAAATAATAAATACAACCGATGGTGGTTATTTGATTGTTGGTTCTTCTTCGTCAACTGACCAAGACATTTCACAAAATAACGGCAACAGCGATGTGTGGGTTGTAAAGTTGAATGCAGACGGCACAATGGAATGGGAAAAAACTTACGGTGGTGATGAAGCTGATATTGCAAGCTCGGTACAACAAACTTCGGACGGAGGATATATAATTGCGGCTCAAACTTATTCAAGCAATACGGGAGATGTGAGCGAAAATCACGGAAACGCAGATTATTGGATTTTGAAAATAAGCGGAACGGGAACCCTGGAATGGCAAAAACTTTTTGGCGGAACTGATTTTGACATACCTTACGATATAAAAATAACAAGCGACGGTGGTTATATTATTGTGGGTAATTCTTTTTCTAACAACGGTGATGTAACCGACCACCACGAAGAAGCAGGTGCGAGCGAATCTACATGTGATTTTTGGGCAATAAAAATCAATGATTCGGGTATTCTTACATGGGCAAAATCTTACGGAAGTAATGATATGGATATTGCCACATCTGTAGTAAATGCAAATGACGGCGGTTTTTTGGTAACGGGAAAAGCAACGGCAGGCGGTGATGTAACAGGAAACCACGGCGGATATGATTTGTGGACAATAAAAATTGACAACAACGGAACTCTACTGTGGGAAAAATGTTACGGCGGATATAACGACGATTGGGCAAATTCAATAATCAACACTTCAGACGGCAAATATCTAATCGCAGGTGGTACAGAATCGGAAGACGGAGATGTAACCGGATTTCACGGAGATTATTATTCCGCATCTGACGAATGGCTGGTTAAAATTGATGATAACGGAGCAATTCAATGGACAAAAGCACTCGGCGGCACAGGCGAAGATGTGGCAAACTCTGTAATTCAGACTTCAGATGAAGGTTATATGGTTTGCGGCTTTTCAAAATCAAATGACGGTGATGCAAGCGGAAATCAAGGAGATAAAGACTTTTGGGTAGTGAAACTAACCGGCAACGGAAATATCGTGTGGCAAAATATGTTTGGCGGAACAAAAACAGATGTTGCAAATTCAGTTGTGCAAACTCAAGACGGCGATTACATAACAGTGGGCACATCATTATCTTCAGACGGTGATGTATCAACACATTACGGATATGAATATTTTGATGATTTTTGGGTAGTGAAATTCAAAGACCTGAACAGCAGCAGCGAATACATAAAAGTTTCGGACAAAATAAATGTTTATCCGAATCCCGCTACAACAGATTTTACAATAACATTCAACGAAAACACACAAAATAACTATCTTATCCAACTAACTGACGCAGAAGGCAAAACCGTTTACTCAAAGGAATATACTTCCAGTAAGGTACAAATAAACAGAAACGGACTGCCTGCCGGTCTTTACAACATTCAAATAATAAATAACGACAAAATTTACACTAAAAAATTGTTGCTGAAATAATCTGACATAAGGGTTATTTTTTTGGAAAGGAGACCGTCTTTAATGGCGGTCTTTTTTTTATTTATGCACCATTGCACAAAAAGTAGTATTTTTGCATAATACAAAATCACGACACAATGGTTAAATTTTTCCACGTTCCCCAACACCGCAAATTCAATTATATCCCAAGGACTTACGACCCGGAAACCGAAAAGTTTGAAAAGCGAAGCAGCAACAACACCGAATCAACAGACAATCAAGCATATTCGGGTTACGAAAACAGGCTGAAAGGAAGCATTAAACGGCATTCGTTCCACGCCGAAAAAGGAAGTGTTTACAATTCACTCACAAGGTTAGTCATACTCTTGGCAATATTCATATTGCTGTTCGGAATAATGTTTTTACTGCTAAAATACTTCGGACTTTTATGGTAATTGACAAAATAAACCTGCTGCCCGACTCAATAGCAAACCAAATAGCCGCCGGAGAAGTTATACAGCGTCCTGCATCTGTGGTAAAGGAATTGGTGGAAAATTCCATTGACGCACAAGCCGACGAAATAACCGTAAACATTAAAGATGCAGGCAAAACACTTATTCAAGTTACCGACAACGGCATAGGAATGTCGGAGACAGATGCCCGTATGTGCTTCGAAAGACACGCTACATCGAAGATAAAAGACATAAACGACCTGTTCAAGATAAAAACAATGGGCTTCCGCGGTGAAGCTCTTGCATCCATTGCTTCCATTGCCGAAGTGGAACTGAAAACCCGTCGTGAAGAAGACGAACTCGGCACACATATAATAATAGAAGGCAGCAAGTTGGTTTTGCAAGAAAAAGTGTCTTGTCCCAAAGGCAGCAATTTTGCAGTAAAAAAACTCTTCTACAATGTGCCCGCCCGCAGGAAATTTTTGAGAAAAGACACTACCGAATTCGGCCTCATAATGCACGAAATACAAAAAGTTGCCATTGCCAACCCGGACATAAAATTCAAACTGATACACAACGGCAAAACCGTATATTCGCTTGAAAAAGGTAACCTTGCCAGACGGCTTGCGGAGATTTTCGGCGAAAAGATAAAAAAAGACATTTTGCCTATAGAAACCAAACTCCCCGGACTATTGCGAATTTACGGCTACATAGGCAAACCCGAAACGGCAAAAAAGAAAAGCCCTCAATTCTTTTTCGTAAACAAACGGTATTTCAGGCACTCGTGGTTTCACAAAGCAATAGTGGAATCGTTTCAAGAAATGATTAAGCCCGAAACTTCACCCGAATACTTCATTTTCTTTGAAATTGACCCCGAAAAAATTGATGTAAACATACACCCGACCAAGACCGAAATAAAGTTTGAAGACGAGCTTAATGTGCGGAAAGCACTGGCTGCCGCAGTAAAAAACACACTTTTCAAATACAATATTTTTCCTTCAATAGACTTTGACCGTGTAATAGACGACACTCCGCCGCAATCACGGCAAAACTTTCCCGGACAGTCCGGCACACACACCAACTCTTCAACCACTCCGCAATTTACACCCAAGCATCACACCAAAGAAAAAATCTCTCCTGCCGATATAGAAAACTTTATGCAATCCGTTTACGGCGACGAACCTCCGCAACTGGAACAGCAAAACAACTTGATAATAGAATCCACCCTAAACAATGAAACCATAGATCCGCAACTTCCAGACGAGCCGGAATTTATTTTGTATCGCAACCGCTTTATCATCACGGAAGCAAAATCGGGCTTGCTGGTAATAGATGCAAAAAGGGCTCTGGAAGCCATAAACTACAAAAAGGCTCTGGAATTGGCAAAAAAACATAATTTCAACTCGCAATATGTCTTGCAGCCCATAGAAACGGGAATTTATGTAAAAAATCCGGCACTTTTTGAAGATTTCAAGGAGTCAATAAAGCAAATGGGATTTGAAATTGACGAATACAAAGATGAAATACGGATAAAAGCCTTCCCGCCGTTTCTGAAAGACGAAGAAGCAAAAACCATTGTGGCAGACCTTTACTTTATGTTCGAAGAAGGCATTGAAACCGAAGACAGCGACATATTACACAGAAAAATGGCTCTGCAATGGGCAAAAACTTCCGCAGCAATTACCAACCTTGCAGATCTTACCGAAGACGGCATAAAATCATTGGTATCATCTTTGTTTGAGCTGCAAGAACACGACAAAACAATAACAGGCGAAAAGATTATGGATATTTTGCCACATAATTTTATTTCGGAAATTTTTGATAACTAATAAATTACACAAATGGATCAATACAGGTTTACAGGATACAGTTTATTGCCGCCGATAGTAAAAAACTTGCTGATAATAAACACAATAATGTATTTTATCACTATCTATGCT
>JALWKH010000371.1:0-938 GCA_026996635.1 Bacteroidales bacterium
AACTTTTACGAAGCTACCGTCAATCACCATTGTGCTCAATGCATCAAAGATTGATGAATGAGGATTGTGGATGATGTCAACGGAAACAATAGGTTCTTCGGTATATTCCAAAACACCTTTGAGGTATGTTTCGGCAGCTTCTTTCATTGCTGCATTTATTTCTTCTACAGTTGTTTCTTTGTTAAGTTGTGCCACAAAATCAACAACAGAACCAGTTGCGGTAGGAACTCTTATTGCCATACCGTCGAGTTTACCATTGAGTTCCGGTATGATTTTACCAACAGCCTTTGTAGCACCTGTTGATGTAGGCACTTGTGAAACAGCTGCACTTCTTGCACGACGCAAATCACTGTGAGGTGCATCGAGCAATCTTTGGTCACTTGTGTATGAGTGTATTGTGTTTAAAAATCCGTATTTAACACCGAATTTATCGTGAAGAACTTTTACTACGGGAGCAAGGCAGTTTGTGGTACAAGATGCATTTGATACGCAAATGTGTTCATCTTTGAGTTCATGGTCGTTTACACCCAATACGATTGTTTTGTCAATATCGTCTTTTGCCGGAGCTGAGAGCAATACTTTCTTTGCACCGTTTTTGAGGTGGTCGCCGTATCCGCCTTTTTTACCTTCTCTGGATCGGAAAACACCGGTTGATTCAATTACAAGATCGGGTGCTTCAGGCCATGGAATTTCTGCGGGAACGAGTGAAGCAGAAACTTTTATTTCTTTACCGTTTACAATAAGGCTGTCGTCTGTATGTTCAACAGTGCCGTTGAATTTGCCTTGTGTTGAATCGTATTTCAGCAAATGTGCCAAAATTTTGGTGTTTGTAATATCATTTATTCCAATGATTTCAAATTCAGGCCTTTCAATCATTACTCTGAAAACATTGCGGCCTATTCTACCGAATCCGTTAATTGCTACTTTTATTTTTGACA
>JALWKH010000371.1:948-2500 GCA_026996635.1 Bacteroidales bacterium
TTTAATGTGCAAAAATCATCTTTTAAGTTCTCAATAATATTTTTTAATTGTTTTGTTTATTGTCAGGTTAAATTTTTGCCAATGCTTGGTCAAGGTCGTTTATTAAATCTTCCACATCTTCAATTCCCACCGAATACCTAACCAGACCGTCTGTAATTCCGGCTTCTTCTCTATTTTCTTTCGGTACACCTGCGTGTGTCATTGAAGCAGGATGTTGTATAAGTGTTTCTACACCTCCGAGTGAAACTGCAAGCAATGCCACTTTCACATTATTCATCAAAACAACGCCTGCATCATATCCGCCTTTCAGTTCAAAAGAAATCATTGTGCCGAAGTCTTTCATTTGCTTTTTGGCAAGTTCGTGTTGAGGATGTGATTTCAGACCGGGATATTTTACCCAAGCTATTTTTGGGTGATTTTCAAGGTATTCGGCTATTTTTTTAGCATTTTCGGTTGCTTTATCAATTCTCAATGATAAAGTCTTTACTCCGCGAATTACCATATATGCTTGATGTGGATCCATATTGCCGCCGAGATAAGTCATTGTTTTGCGGACTTTTTTGTAGTGGTCTTCCGTTTTGGTTACAACCGCACCACCTACAATGTCGGCGTGACCGTTGATGAATTTTGTAAGCGAATGCAAAACAATGTCTGCACCGAGGTCTAATGGTTTTTGAAGATATGGGCTTGAGAATGTGTTGTCCACAACTACGATAATGCCGTGCTTATGGGCAATTTCAGAAGCAGCCTGTATATCTGTAAGAGATATTGTCGGATTAGCCGGAGTTTCGAGATAAAGCATTTTTGTATTCGGCTTGATGCTTTTTTCGATTAAGTCCAAGTCGGATGTATCAATATATGTTGATTCCACACCCAGATTATGCAAGACATTTTCCATCAATCCCCTAGATGGACCGTAAACGGCAGCAGTACTTACCATATGGTCTCCTTGCTTAAGAAATGAAAAGTAAACCGTAGAAACGGCTGCCATACCTGATGCAAAGGCTACACCGCCGAATCCGTTTTCCAATGCAGCCAGTTTATTTTCCAATGCTTCTATTGTAGGATTACCGATTCTGGTATAAATGTATCCTTTTTCTTCTCCAGCAAATAATCTTGCTCCGTGTGCAGCATCTTTAAACGCAAAAGTAGATGTTTGATAAATAGGTACTACCGCACTTCCGAAAGCATCTTCAAAATCTCCTGCGTGTACCAATTTGGTATTAAATCCCATATTCTTTGAATCCATAATATTTTGTTTTTTATAATTTTGACGGCAAAGGTAGTTATTTTTTTGCTCGCAAGATTATTTGTTATTTAATGTAACTTAAACCTTCCCTTGCAGATTTGTCATTCGGTTTTAACATTAGTGCTTTGTAGAAAAGAACTTTGGCTTCCCTGTATTTTTTTAATTTAAAATCTGTCCAAGCAAGCATTATGAGTCCGTCGTAAGAAAACGGGTATAAATTAACAAGTTTGCCGAAGTATTTTTGTGCAGAAGAATAGTTGCCCCTGCCGTAATAAATCATTCCCAACTTGTATAGTGCTATTG
>JALWKH010000372.1 GCA_026996635.1 Bacteroidales bacterium
AGACCTGAAAACTTTACCCTTTTCTTCGGGAGATATCAAAAACATAATTTCATTCTCTGAAAAATCCGTATAACCGTTTCCGACATAACCCAAAAAAATACGGTTCTTGAACATTACCGGATCCACGTCAATATCAAGACTTCTACATACATAAAAATAAAAAATAGAAGATGTTACTTCATTTAGCAATTTCAAATCCAGGGCACTGTCTAAAAAATGATTCCGGTCATTAGGAGTATCTCCAACATTAAAGCCAAATTCCTTAAATATAAAATGGTTAACAATATTTATTTTTTCAAGTGAAGTAAGATTATTATTAAGTTCCAGCCAAATATCTTTTATTAATTTATCAATTTTCGATTTTATCCCATCAACATCAATATCGGGATTATACATTTTATTTAGCAACAAAACACCGTTTAAAATATCCGTTTCTTTCCCCTCTTTCAACCATTCTTCAAACTTTCTGCTGTTTGTAATACGTGCTATTTCCTTTATAATGGAATCAACTCTTTCAAACAAAACGACACTTTCGGTATTTCGCCACACATTTTTAAGTTCGGGGAGCACATCTTCACCGTAACTCAATATCCTATCGTGGACAATTGAGTAAACCTCATCATTGTCATCGTCCAAAAGTTCCAATAAATATTTTAAATCTTTAAACTTTCCCTCCATAAATTATTTTTTGACAAGTTTATCCAAGACGTACTCAATCAATCCGCCTATTTTTTGTTTGTAATCATCAAGATAAGTCTTGTTTACACGGTTTGCAATTATCAAGCATATAGTAGCAGCCTTGTGCCCCAGCATATTACTCAATCCGTAAAGTGCCGAACTTTCCATTTCGTAATTTGTAATCTTGTATCCGTTGTAGTCAAACTTTTCCACTTTTTCGTTAAATTCAGGATCAGTAGGCATAAGCCTTAATACTCTGCCTTGCGGTCCGTAAAATCCGGGTGCAGCCATTGTTACACCTTTTACCACTTTACCGTCTTCATAAAGAGTATTCAACAAATCTTTATCTATATCAACGACATAAGGTCTTGCCAAACGATTATTCCAATTCATATATGAAGTAAACGCATCTTCAAACCCCAAATCGGTTACCTTTGTTATATCGGCATAGTAATTCAACATACCGTCGAGCCCTATTGACTTTTCGGTAAGCAAATATGTTCCTGTATCTGCAAACGGTTGTAATCCGCCGGACGTGCCTATTCTCACAAAAGTCAATGATTTATGTTCATCTTTCAAAGTACGGCTTTCCAAGTCAATATTTACAAGGGCATCCAATTCATTTATAACAATATCAATGTTATCTGTTCCTATACCTGTTGACAAAACGGTTATTCTTTCACCTTTGTAATACCCCGTTTTTGTAAAAAATTCACGGTTTTGTATTCCAAACTCAACATTATCAAAAAACGACGCAACAAGATTTACACGTCCCTGATCACCGACCAATATTATTTTATCCGCAATATGTTCGGGTCTCAGGTGTAAATGATATATACTGCCGTCATCATTTAATATCAATTCCGAAGATTCAATTTGTTTTTTCATTGTTATAGTTTTTTCGATATACAAATATAATGATTTTTTGCAATGATTATTTTACAGTATGACGTACAAAATGATATTTTGGTTACAGTAATAAATAAAAAAGGGGTTGCCTTTTAGTTGACAACCCCTTCCTGCAGAAATAAATTCTTATATTATTCTCCGTGTAATTTTTGCTTTTTAGCAAGTAATTCATCCTTGCTTTCTTGATGATTAGGATCAGGATGAATAGCATCAACAGGACAAACTGAAACACATTGTGGTTCATCATAGAAACCTACACATTCTGTACATTTGTCTGGTACAATAAATGTGTGATCGTCTGAAATCGGATCATGTTCTGTGTCATCGTCCAATGCTGTTCCGTCTGCCATTGTCCAAGTTTCACCTGCATCATAAATAGCAGTATTAGGACATTCGCTTATACAAGCGCCACATGAAATACATTCGTCATTAATAAAAAGTGCCATAGTTCTTAAATTTTTTGGTTAAAATTCTGTTTGCAATATTAATATTTTTTTTCCTACCAATACCTGCATTTAATTATTTTCAGAAAAAAATTATAACCTTCTCATAAATTTATAGTCAAGTATAGTGCTAAGTTCTTGACAAAAGGCTTTTTGAAATTATACAACTAAAATACTCATCTATCCCCCTAATCTACCATCACAACATCAAACACATAATAAAACAAAACCCACGATAAAACAAAATAAAATACCACTGCATAAATAATATAAAAAACAAGTCATCTTAAATATACATTCTCCCAAATCATTGATAAATAGTTTAGTATAGTTTCCATTGTATATGGTTAAAAGTTAAAATCTTTTAGAAAATAACACAATAACAGATTAAATAGAACTTAGAACCTCCTTATCATCCCGGATCAA
>JALWKH010000373.1 GCA_026996635.1 Bacteroidales bacterium
TTTTTGTATTGCACGTTTCAACGGACGTGCTCCAAACTTTTCATCGTAACCTTTTTCAATCAAAAATTCTTTAGCTTTAGGCGTAAACTTCAGTGTAATTCCCAGCTCTTCCACTCTCTTGTATAAGCCTGAAAGTTCAATATCAATAATTTTTTCAAGATCTTTTTTCTTAAGCTGGTTAAACATTATTATTTCATCTACCCTATTTAGAAATTCAGGTTTGAATACTTTTCGAAGAGCATTCTCAATAATGCTTTTGGCTCTATCATTCATTGAAACTTGACGGGCTTTTGTTTGGAAACCCACACCTTTGCCATAATCTGCCAGTTCTTTAGTTCCAATGTTTGAAGTCATTATAATTACAGTATTCTTAAAATCTATTTTCCTACCCAATCCGTCTGTCAAATGCCCTTCGTCTAACAATTGAAGCAATATATTAAACACATCAGGATGAGCCTTTTCTATTTCGTCAAACAAAACAACGGAATAAGGCTTTCTCCTCACACGTTCAGTTAATTGACCACCTTCTTCATACCCAACATATCCCGGAGGTGAACCTATTAATCTCGAAACAGAGAATTTTTCCATATATTCACTCATATCTATACGTATGAGCGCATCTTGGCTATCAAAGAGGTATTCGGCAAGCATTTTTGCCAGATAAGTTTTACCTACTCCCGTAGGCCCTAAGAAAATAAAGGATCCTATTGGTTTGTTCGGATCTTTTAGACCGACTCTGTTTCTTTTTATTGCTTTTGTTATTCTGACTATAGCTTCATCTTGCCCGATAACCCGTTTCTTAAGTTCTTCTTCCATCTTAGCCAACCTTTCACTTTCCGCTTGGGCAATCCTGTAAACCGGCACTCCGGACATTAACGAAACAACTTCTGCAACATCCTGTTCTTCTACCGGCTCACGTTCTTCCAACAACTTTTCTTCCCAGCGTTTGGTTTCAAGTTCGATTTCTTCCTTAATCTTTTTAATTGTATCGCGAATCCGTGCAGCTCTTTCAAAATCTTGTTTTTTTACTGCTTCTACTTTTTGCTTCTCGGTTTTTTCGAGCATTTCTTCCAGGTCAACAATCTTTTGAGGTACTTTCACCTTTGACAAGTGTACCCTCGCACCTGATTCGTCCAATGCATCAATAGCTTTATCAGGCAAGTACCTGTCGCTCACATACCTGTCAGTAAGTTTCACACAAGCTTCAATTGCCTCGTCCGTATATTTTACACTATGAAAATCCTCATATCTAGATTTAATATTTTGCAAAATTTCTATTGTTTCTTCAGGAGTTGTAGGGTCAACTAATACTTTTTGGAAACGACGCTCAAGAGCTCCGTCTTTTTCTATGTATTGCCTGTACTCATCAAGTGTTGTCGCACCTATCACTTGTATATCACCCCTTGCCAATGCAGGTTTCAACATATTGGCAGCATCAAGGCTTCCCATTGCAGACCCTGCACCCACTATGGTATGAATCTCATCTATAAACAAAATTATATTATCACTTTTTGATAACTCATTCAAAATTGCTTTTACTCTTTCTTCAAATTGTCCCCGATATTTAGTACCTGCAACTAACGAGGTAAGGTCAAGAGCAATAATCCTTTTCCCGAAAAGAACCCTGGATACTTTTTTCTGGACAATTCTTAACGCCAACCCCTCTACAATTGCAGACTTACCAACTCCGGGTTCACCTATCAACACGGGATTATTCTTTTTACGCCTGCTTAAAATTTGAGCTAATCTTTCAATTTCTTTTTCACGGCCGACAATTGGATCGAGCTTACCTGTTTCCGCAGCTTTCGTTATATCGATGCCGAAATTATCTAACACAGGTGTTTCAGATTTCTTTTGTGAACTTCCTCCGTAATATTTCTTCTTTGACTGAAAGTCGTGATCGTCATCGTCATCATCATCAAAAGACGCAGAATCTTCATATTCTTCAACTTCAAGGATATTTATCAGCCTCTTTATAACCTCTCTTTCACCCAAATCTCTTAGGAGCATTCACTATTCCCCTATATTCACTTGTTAAAATTTAGCCATTCTAAAAAATTCTAAGGTGAGTGCATGCACAAGAAAGAAATAGATGATGATATAGATATTGAAAAGTGTCAAAATTGTCTGATTCCTATAAGTTATTGCGACGGCATGACAAGGTTTAAGTGCGGATACAAAAGGAAGGACGTTAAGAGATACTGTGTTTATGACAAACTTGTAGGTAGGGATTTATGAGAATTGGTATTGTTAAAGAAAAAATAAAGGAGATTATAAAAAGCGGTGAGCATCTGCCTATATTCCTCTGGGGACCCCCTGGCATTGGTAAGTCGAGCATCGTTAGGCAAGTCGCAGATGAGCTTGGAATTGGCTTTATAGATTTGAGGCTTTCTCTTCTCGATCCGAGCGATTTAAGGGGGTTGCCAAAGTTTGATGAAGAGGAGGTTAAG
>JALWKH010000374.1 GCA_026996635.1 Bacteroidales bacterium
CTTTGTAAATGTAAAATTAAAAAATTTAAAACTATGGAAAACAACAGAATTTTAATCGGACAAAAATTTCCGGAAATAACTGTAAACACAACACACGGAAAAAAAGTATTACCGAAAGATTACGAAGGAAAATGGTTGATTTTATTTAGTCACCCTGCTGACTTTACTCCGGTATGTACAACTGAATTTGTTGCGTTTCAAAAAAGATATCAAGAATTCAAAAGACTAAATGCAGAACTTTTAGGATTGTCTATCGACCAAGTATTCTCACATATCAAATGGACAGAATGGATTAACGATAAGCTCGGTGTAAAAATCGAATATCCGATTATTGCAGACGACAGAGGTGAAGTAGCCGACTTGCTCGGTATGACAATGGAAGGCGCAAGTAATACAATTAGAGCAGTCTTCTTTATTGACCCTAAAGGAACTATTAGAGCAGTGATTTATTATCCGCCTGAACTCGGTAGAAACTTTGACGAAATACTCAGAGCTCTTAAAGCATTACAAGTATCTGATGCTAACGGTGTTGCAATGCCGGCTGATTGGCCAAACAACAAAGACCTTGACTTGAAAGACAGGGTAATAGTACCACCTGCTGCAACTGAAGATGAAAAAGTTGCGAGACTTGAACAAGCAGAAAAAGGCGAAATAGAATGTTTCGACTGGTGGTTCTGTCATAAGAATCTTGATTAATCCTTTCCCCCGCGTTTAACTCGCGCTAAGGTCGTTCGTTTCGGCGGACGGCCTTTTTTTATTTTTACAAACCAAAAAGTTGTAACTTTGTATAAAAATTTAGCCTGATGATAGATTTGGAATACGATGTAATCGTGGTTGGAGCCGGACATGCAGGTAGTGAAGCGGCTGCGGCTGCGGCTAATCTCGGTGTTTCTACCTTGCTTATCACAATGGATATGACAAAAATTGCACAAATGTCATGTAATCCTGCCATTGGCGGTATAGCTAAAGGTCAAATAGTACGAGAAATTGACGCACTTGGTGGTTATACGGGCATTGTTACCGACAAAACTACCATTCAATTCCGTATGCTCAATAAATCAAAAGGTCCTGCAGTCTGGAGTCCGAGAGCACAAAATGATAGAATAGACTTCTCTATAGAATGGCGTAAAGTTCTCGAAAATATCCCAAACCTATATATGTGGCAAGATATAGTAGAATCTCTTATCATAGAAAACAACAAAGTAACAGGTGTAAAAACTAAAATAGGAGTAGAATTCAAAGCAAAAGCAGTAATACTTACAAACGGAACCTTCCTAAACGGACTTATACACATAGGACAAACACAAATACAAGCAGGCAGGATTTCAGAACCTGCTTCACTACACTTATCCGACCAAATAAGGTCTTTCGGATTTGAAACAGGCAGAATGAAAACAGGAACACCTGTAAGAATTGATGGCAGAACAATTGACTTTTCACAACTTATAGAACAAAAAGGCGACGAAAATCCGGGTACTTTTTCTTACTTGCACGACAAACCGTTTTTCACCGAACAAAAATCTTGCTACATTACTTACACAAACAAAACAGTTCACAACATTCTTTTTAAGAATCTTAAATTTTCGCCTTTATACAATGGAACAATCAGCAGTATCGGACCAAGATATTGTCCGAGTATAGAAGACAAAATAGTAACTTTTGCTGATAAAGATAAACATCAGCTTTTCCTTGAACCGGAAGGGTGGTGGACAAACGAATATTATCTTAACGGCTTTTCTTCATCTTTACCTTGGGATGTACAACTTGAAAGTTTGCACAGAATCCCCGGATTGGAAAATGCAAAAGTTTACCGTCCCGGCTACGCAATTGAGTACGACTTTTTCCAACCGACTCAACTTTACAGAACTCTTGAAACAAAATTGATAGAAAACTTATACTTTGCAGGACAAATAAACGGTACCACAGGATATGAAGAGGCGGCCGCACAAGGCATAATTGCCGGCATAAATGCTGCACTGAAAATAAAAAAAGAAGAACCGTTTATACTTACACGACAAGATGCATATATCGGGGTTTTGATTGACGATTTAATAACAAAAGGCGTTGACGAGCCGTACAGAATGTTTACAAGCCGTTCGGAAAACAGAATACTGCTACGAGAAGATAATGCCGACTTAAGACTTACCGAAAAGTCATACAAAATCTGTCTTGCAAGCAAAGAACGTTATGAAAGAGTTTTATATAAAAAGAAAATACTGGATAAACTAACTGTCTTTGTAAGCAATCATAAAATAAAACCGGAACAAATAAACGGATACCTTAAATCAATAAATCAAGGCGAACTTGAAAAACCACTTAAATTAAAACAAATTTTACTCAGACCAAAAACATCATTGGAAGACATTGCCGAATACGACAGTAAAATAAAAGAAGAATTAAGTAAAATAGAAATACAACAAAACAACATACTCAACACATTTAACAT
>JALWKH010000375.1 GCA_026996635.1 Bacteroidales bacterium
AATCGTTTCTTTATCAAAATGTGACTATATTTGTAACAATATAGCAGATAAATAAAAGTGGGTCATGAAAAAAATTATAAGGCTTTGGATATTCTTTTTAATGATTGTTGGTAGTTTTCCTGCTGTGTCACAAACTTTTAATGTAACAGATGGAGGTACTGTAAACGCGTGTAGTGGTACATTAAATCTAGGCTCGCCTCAACCGGGACAAACTTATGTTTTTACTTTATGTTCCGATGACGTTTCCAGTGGGAATTCCCATATTTCCGTTACTTTTAATAGTTACAGCATTAACGATGGGCAACTTTGTATATATGATGGACCGGATGAAAATTCTCCACAAATAGGTTGTAACGCTTGGCAATCTCCATGGGCTGTTACCGCAAGTGGAGCAAATACTTCGGGGTGTTTAACTTTTGTTTATACTACACCTTCCAACGGAAGTGGTGATGATTTCAGTGCTTCCATTCATTGTAACTTCCAATGCCAACATTCCGAACTTCAACTGGTTTCAACCGATCCGAATTTTACTTATGAAGATAGCGCATATTATGTAGATGTATGTGAAGGCCAACAAATAACTTTTACTGTTGCCGGTCAATATACTAATGCGACATACCCTCAATCTGATGCTACTTCAACTTTTACTTGGTATTTTACAAATGACGATTCTGTTGTAGGTCAAGGGCTTACAAGTCAAACTTATACCTTTACAGGACATCATGGTTATAATGTCCGGGTATATATGGAAGATGAAATGGGGTGTCTTGCATCCACTTCCGTTAATGTGAGGGTTAGGGTTAGTTTGAAGCCAAATTTTAGTGAAACTATGTTGGACCCTTCCATAATTTGTCCTTGTGAAACGGTTACTTTGGGGGCAGACACAAACTCAGACGGACTTCCTAATGTGGAAGAACCTACTTGGACAAGTATGCCTCCTTTAGTAGTTTCCGGTACTACTTATTTGCCTGATGGTAGTGGTGTTTGTTATGAAACTTCAATTTTAGTAAACAGTTTTGAGCCCGGACAAACTTTAGATGATATAAACGATTTTCAAAGTGTATGTATGAATATTGAGCATTCATATATTGGAGATTTAACTATGTATTTGATTTGTCCGGATGGAACACAGGTACAACTTGAAGCCCAAACGGGTGGTGGAACTTTTTTAGGAGATGCTTTAGATGGAGATGATAGTCAAACTCCGGGCACAGGGTTTACATATTGTATTTCGCCAAATCCAACATATAATGGCACGTTGGGTGACGCTGCGAATGCAGGACATACTGTTGGAGTTTCTATGGGTGAGGCTGTTGATCCTAATGATACTTATGCTTCATACGAGTCTTTATCAGCACTAGTTGGGTGTCCGTTAAATGGTCAGTGGACAATTAGAATTTGTGATAATTGGAGTATAGACAATGGTTTTATTTTCGGCTGGTGGCTGAATTTTGACCCAAGCCTTTATCCGGATGTTTGGCAATACACAAACAATATAGTTTCACAAACCTGGAGTGCTCCGGGAACAGACGGTCAAATTTTAGATGATAACGGACAAGGTTTCGGGGCAGGTACATATTATTGTAACCAACAACATGAATCTCAAACACAAGAACCATTTACTCTAACTGTAGTTGATGATTATGGTTGTTCATACGACACTACTATAAATGTTATTGTCAGAGCATTTAATGACCCTGAATGTTATTGTGAAACACCTCCGTTTACAATAGATGTTACTCCCCCTCCTTGTGCAGATAGTGCTGCTGTGTTTTCTTATAATGGAGGATCGGATCCTGTTAATCCGAGCATTTCTACTTTTACTTGGGATTTTGGACCGGGTACGGTTGTTGGTGGTAATACTAGCGGTCCGGGTCCTATTTGGGTTAAATTCCCTCCGGGGGGTACTTATGATGTGACTCTTCAAGTACAAGAAAGTTATTGTGAACCATATGATACTTCTGTGACTGTTACTGTTCCTCCTACATTGTTGTCGTCAACATCTTCTGAAGATGTTTCATGTTACGGTTATAATGATGGTATGGTAGCCGTTCAAGCAACCGGTGGTGTAGAACCGTATTCGTATACTTGGACAAATGGTGCAACAGTAGATTCCGTAACAGGGGTTTCTGCAGGATTGTATAGTGTAACCGTGACAGATGCAAACGGGTGTACATCTGTGAATTCTGCCATTGTTAACCAACCGGATTCATTATCCATCACATGCCAAGATTATTATGAAGTATGCAACGGTCAACAGGTTACTATTCCAACCTCAACAACAGGAGGTACTGCTCCATATTCATATACTTGGAACGGTCAAGAGAATGGTGCAACTTTAACTGTTTCTCCTACTCAAAGTGTAGATTACAATATACAAGTTACGGATGCAAACGGATGTACTGCTTCAACTTCTACTCATGTTGAAGTTTCACCACCGTTGCGTATGCAATTGTTTGTAAACAGGGATAGTATTTGTCCCGGAGATCAAGTTGTGATTTCCGCTGCATTTTTTGATGGTGGCGGAGGACCGTATTATGTATATTTGGATGATGGAACGGTTATTACTTTACCAATAAAAGTCAGGTTAGATGAAAGCTCCGAGATAATTATTCATGCTTTGGATGTATGTGGTTCAGAGGCTGTTGACACTGTGAAAGTAGGTGTGTATCCAATGCCCTTTGTAACATTTATTGCTGATACATTGGAAGGTTGCCAGCCGTTTACAGTACATTTCAATATAACTGCAGGAGCTGAAGAAACTCATGATTATATTTGGAATTTTGGTGATAATGATGAAATAAACCTTTCTTTGAGTTCTAATCCGGAACATACATATTTGGATCCCGGATTATATGATGTAACCTTAATGTACACTACAAATAAAGGGTGTAAAGATACCGTAACCATTGAAGATATGATTTTGGTACATAAAAAGCCTGTAGCCAGGTTTGTTGTTAGGCCTGAACATGCTACAATAGTTGATCCTGTGATTGATTTTATAAACAGGTCATCGAATGATGTAGTTATAAATATGTGGGATTTCGGAGACGGAGACAGTTCTTTACAAGTAAATCCACAACATGTATATGACAGGATACCTCAAGACTATACGGTTTCGTTGTTTGTTGAAACACCCTACGGATGTAAAGATACCACAACGCAAATTGTGACTATAAATGATGTTTATGTCTTATATGCTCCTACGGCATTTACTCCGGATAATGATGGGTTTAATGAACTATTCTATGTTACGGGTCATGGTATTTCAACAAAAGATTTCAGGTTGATTATATTTGACCGCTGGGGTGAAAAGATTTGGGAAACAGATAAATATGATCCCGAAAATCCCGCAAGGTACGGATGGGACGGTACTGTAAAAGGAGGTAAAAAAGCAGAACCCGGAGTTTATAAGTGGTATTGCGAGGTTTACGATATTTTCGGCAATTTCCATGTTGAAACCGGAAATGTAACATTAATTAGATAAGAAAGTTGGCTTGACAATTTGAGAAGTTGGCAAGTTTTTGTGCTTGCCAACTTTTTTATTGTTGTAATGTGATTTCTTTTGCAACAAACCTCCAAGGCTTACTTATCCAAGGTTCTCCTGCGTAATTTATTCCTACGCGCGGAAGTTGTTCCATTTTGAAGCTAATTTTATATTGAGGAACTGATATAAATAATCCTGTTGTTTTATTGTAAATTTTTTGGCCGTTGAAAAGATCTTTTGAAATTTCCAGAACTTTGCCGGCTTTGCCGGGTCCGTCATAATGTTTTATCAATTTGCCGTATTCGGATATTTCGGCAATTCCTCTGATGAGAACAGCTTCGGGTTTGTCCTTTTTCCCCGAAACGATATTTAGCATCCAGTACATTCCGTAAATCAGATAAATATAAATTGTTCCGCCTTCTTCATACATTACCTTTGTTCGTTCCGTTTTCCCTTTGCTGCAATGGCAAGCTTTATCTTCTACTCCTAGGTATGCTTCGGTTTCAGTTATTATAAAATACCGTTTTTCCCCATTATTGTATTTGCGTACCAGTAATTTTCCGAGTAGTGATTTTGCCAAACTTACAGCATCTTGAGTGTAAAAATCTTTCTCTATAATTTTTTCAGTCATGCCACATCAAAAATTTTTTTTCGTCATACTTTATTTTTCCTGTTTCAAACAGCCAGTCAATTACTTTAATCGTTTTTTCTTCTTCAAAGTTTATGTCATCTACCAGTTGGGTAAGCGGTACATGGTCATTTTTAAGTATTGCTTTAATTTTTTCCAGGATCGTGTCAAATTCGTATCTGGACATATCCAGTTCGTTTCTGCTCAGGCAAACATCACATTCTCCGCACCGGTAAGATTCTTTTTGTCCGAAATATTCCACAAGTTGTTGACTTCTGCATTTTGTCGTGTTCTCGGCATATTTAATTATTGCTTCTATTTTTTTGCTTAATCTTTCTTTGCGGTCTTCATAATTTTCTTTTGAAATTACCAAATGTTCGGCTTCCATGTGCGGTTCTACGAAAGAAATTTTTGGTGAATCGCTTGCTTCTATGTAATTTAAAATGTGAAACTTTTGAAGTATCCTGAGGTATCTTATTATGTTTTCTTCTGTTGTTTTATATTTTTTTGCAAGGTATTTTTCATTTATTTTTACATAAGTAGTAAACAATCCGGAATATGTTCGGGTAAGGGCTTTAATAACGGGAGCCAGATTTTCATGTTCTATTTGAAATTTGTATAGTTCGTAGTTATTTACAATTATTTTGATTCTGGAAGGTGTAAAAACGGCATCGGAAAGATTTATGTATCCTTCTTGCATTAGTAATTTTAGGGCATTGAATGTTTCTACGGTAGGAAGTTTATATTTTTTTACAAAATCATAAAAATCAAATTCAAAAACTTTTTCCCTGCCTTCACCTAACGGTATTTGGTAATAATCGGCTAATAATTGATAAACTTTTTTAATGAATTTTTTTTCGGGGAAACTTTTGGTCAGGAATTGTTTTAAACGGGTTTTATCGGTATTGTTGTATAAAAGTACGGCAAAAGATTTTTTGCCGTCTCTGCCTGCCCTGCCTGCTTCTTGAAAATATGCTTCGATGCTTTCGGGCACATCTGCATGTATTACAAAACGCACATCGGGTTTATCTATTCCCATGCCGAAAGCATTGGTTGCAACTATAATTCTCGTTTTGTCGTTTTTCCAGTCTTCTTGTTTTTTATTGCGGATTTCTTGTTTAAGTCCGGCATGGTAGTAGTCGGCACTTATTCCGTGTTCCGTTAGCAACTCTGCCAACTCTTTGGTTTTTTTTCTGCTTCGTACATATACAATTCCCGTACCGCTTGTACGTTTTATCGTTTTTACTATATAGCCGTATTTGTTTTCTATGTGTCTGACAATGTAAATAAGGTTTTTCCGTTCAAAACTCTTTCTGAAAACATTTTTTTGTTTAAAGTTCAGTTTTTCCTGTATGTCATCTACAACCTCCGGCGTTGCCGTTGCCGTAACTGCAAGAACAGGGGTTTCCGGAAAGAATTCTCTTATTTCAGCAATTTTGATGTAAGGCGGTCTGAAATCATATCCCCATTGTGAAATACAGTGAGCTTCGTCCACGGCAATGAGTGTAACATTCATATTTTTTAGATAAGATCTGAATGATTCCGATAGTAATCTCTCGGGGGAGATGTACAGAAATTTTATTCTTTCATTTAATGCTTCGTTCAGGTAGAATTTTATTTCGTCATAACTTAAACCTGTGTATAGTGCAGCTGCCGGAATGCCTTTTTTCTCAAGGTTTTCCACCTGGTCTTTCATTAGAGCTATGAGAGGAGTTATTACAATGGTAAGTCCACCGCGGGCCAAACCTGCTACTTGAAAGATTATTGATTTGCCGCCTCCTGTCGGCAATAACCCCAAAACATCGTTCCCTTTATAAGTTTCTTCTATAATTTCTTTCTGAAGTGGCCTGAAACTTTTATATCCCCAGTGTTCGTAAAGTATTTTTTCGAATAAATCCATCAATTTGTGTATAAATACAACAATTTTGTTGATAAAAATAACAACAAAAATTTATTTGGGTGCAACATCTTGTTTAAATTTGCTGTCAATTAAAAAAACCAAAAAAAGAAAGCTATGAAGAAAATTATTAAATTTATGTTTTTAGGTGTGTTCCTGTTGATGGTTACGCACTTAAATGCTCAGACTTATGGATACGGAGCTCTGATTGATAGTACTGGAGCTAGTGGAAACGATAGTGATCCAACAGTTGCTACTCTAAATTTTAACGGTTATCCTGAATATTACATTGATAGTATAGTGGTGGAAGCAACTATAGGTTCTTGGTGTAATTCTTGGTATTCTATGAATATTTATGTAAACGGTTCAATGGAACAAGCTGGTGTGTGTAACGGTTCTTATGTTTTTCACACTCTTGATGGTGATTCTATAGAAGGAGTCACAATTACTGTTGAATCTGTGGATGAAGATAATTATAATGATAATATAACCCTAACCAATAAGACTACAATTTATTATCATTACATTTTGCCTGATACCGATTTAGCGGTGTTAGCTGTAGCAGGAAGTAGTGGTTGGGATTTGAATGGTAATGAAGTTATAAGTGCCTCCATTGCAAATTTAGGTGCAAATAATATTTACAATTTCCCAATCAGATATTCTGTAGATGGTGGTCAAACCTGGGTTGATGAAGTTTATTCAGATACTTTATATGCCGGAGATACAGTTTTGTTTAGTTTTAATACTACTGCTGATTTAAGTCAAGTAGGAGAGTACAACATAGTGGTTGATATTCCTGTGCAAAATGATGGTATTGCTACTAACAATACAGTAAGTAAGAATATTACACATTATAATACTGTTACTGAGTTTTATAGAATTTTTACTTTTGAAGATTCCGTTTCGCATCTTTTGTATTTCAATAATACCGGAGGCCCGCAATGGCACAGGGATCTTATTGCTAATATGCCTTATGGTGATTTTAGTAGTTTCCCGGATGTGGGACAATATTGTTATATGGTAAAAGTAAATTCATCCTCCAACGTTGTATTAAGGTTTGTTAAACAGGCGGACTCTGTCTTAGTTAGCTTTTTAAGTAATTTTCAAGCATATAATGCAAATGGAGATGTGCACTTTTATGTAAGTTATGACGGTATGGCTACTTGGGATGAATTATATAGTGCTACAGATGATGAGAACAGTGGTGGTGAAAAACATTCATTTGGAATACAAGGGAATGCTGGAGATACTATTTATTTAAGATGGTGGTTTAATGTACCCTCCGGAGATATTTGGCAATGGGCTATAGATAATGTTGAAATCAAGTCCTTACCGGATGCCGATTTAGCTGTGTCAAATGTATATGTAGCTCAACAACATTCATGCGTACCTTCAAATGATACGATTTGGGTTGCTGTAAGAAATGAAGGAGCACAACCACAAGCAAATTATGTTGTAAGTTATTCTTTAGACAGTTCAACTTGGATTTCTCAAACAATTACCGATACTCTTAATCCCGGTGATGTAAAAGATGTTGCATTTACTTATGCCTTTACTAATTTCGGAAATTATACTATATATGCAAAAGTAGAAGATGTGGCTGGAAGTGATACATTGTACATTGATAATAATTTTGGAAGTACTTCAATAGTTAAACAGCCTGTTATAGACAGTTTCCCATATACACAAGGCTTTGAAGGAGAGCAGTATTGGGTAGCAGGAGGTGTTAATTCAAGTTGGGAACTTGGAACGCCCGCGGGTATTGTTATTAATTCCGCAGCATCAGGTTCAAATGCTTGGGTAACTAATTTAACAGGTAATTATAATGCAGATGAATATTCTTATGTTGAAAGTCCTTGTTTTGATTTCAGTAATCTTCATAATCCGTTGGTTCAATTTAACTATTGGGTAGAATCAGAAGGTGGTTCTTGGAGTTATGATGGAGCAGTTTTGGAATATTCAATAGATAGCGGGGCTACTTGGAATATTATAGGTAATATTGGAGATTGGAAGAACTGGTATAATAAAAACAATATAAGTGCTTTGTCTTCTGATGGTTGGAGTGGAGATAATGGAGATGGAACAAACGGCTGGGTAGAAGCAAGGCATTTGCTTAATGATTTGGCAGGTCAACCTCATGTAAAATTCAGGTTTGTTTTTGCATCAGACGGAGGTGTTCAATACGACGGATTTGCTTTTGATGATTTTACTATCAGAGAAGGAGAAATTAACCTTGCGATAACAGAAATTAACTATAATGGAGCTGAAGGTGGTACTGATACAACTGAATTTATAGAATGGTATAATTATGGTCAAGATGCTGTAAATGTGAATGGATTTTATTACTCACAAGGAGTAGAGGATACATTACCGGATTTAACTGTATTGCCGGGCGAATATTTTGTTTCAGCTTATGATTCCAGTGTAATGGCAGATTTCTTTAATTATACAGGAGCTATTACTTGGGATGCAGGTGGCTTATCTAATTCAGGAGAAGATATAGCTTTGCATACCTGGTGGGGAGAATTGGTAGATTCAGTATTTTATGATGATGGAAATGGTTGGCCAACAGCAGCTGACGGATATGGTCCGAGTTTAGTATTTTGTAACCAAAATATAGGTTTGGATCAAAATGATCCTGCAAACTGGACAGTATCTACAAGTTTTGTTGATTCGCTTAATGGCATGGCAGTTTACGCTTCACCCGGGGCAATGGACAGCAGTTGTATGTTTATTGATTTATTGGTTGTAATGCCGGAAGACAGTGCACATTATTATGATTGCGATTTAAGTGCAACAGATACAGTTGATATAATGTTTACCAACATTGGTAACATGGATGTACCTGCAGGTGATACAATTTATTTTGCATATCAAGTTAATAGCGGTGCATGGGTAGAAGATACATTAGTTGCACAGGCAAATATTGCAGCAGGGGATACTTTACCGTTTACATTTGATCAAACAGTAGATTTTTCTGCCCTTGGCGATTACAATTACAGGGTGTATGTATCTTATTACAATGATAACAATCAAATGAACGATACCGTTTCGGGTATTTTGACACATTATGAACCCGTGGTTGATTTAGGTCCCGATACCATTTTGACAACCCAACCTGATACAATAGTATTGGATGCAGGTGCAGGATTTGATACTTATGTATGGAATGACGGTTCAACAAACCAAACATTGGCAGTAACTTGTGCGGATACATGTGTATATTATGTAACAGCAACTGACAGTAACGGTTGTAGTGCAAGTGATACCATTGTTATAATTAAACAATTGGTTTATGATATTACAGTTACCGAACCGGAAGATGGAGGACATTACAGCACATGTAATATTGGGGTTGATACTGTTGACATTAAGGTTGCAAATGTTGGCGGATTAACAATCCCGGCAGGTGATGAAATTATTGCAGGATATCAAATCAATGGCGGTAATTGGGTTATTGATACATTCCAATTGCAAAATGATTTGATAGTTGACAGTAGTGTTACTTTGGTATTCAGTGAACCTTATGACTTCACAGCAGTAGGGGATTATGATTTTGTAGTATTTGCTACATATGTAAATGATACATTGAATGATAACGATACTGCAGCAGGAGTGTTAACACATTATGAATTAAGTGTTGATTTAGGTCCTGATACCATTTGGACAACACAGCCTGATACAATTGTATTGGATGCAGGTGCAGGATTTGATACATATTTGTGGAATGACAGCACAACAAACCAAACATTATCTGTTGATACATTTGGCGTTTATTATGTAACGGTATCCGATACTAACGGTTGTACTGCAAGCGATACGGTTGTTGTTCAAATGGCTACTGTAAATAACTTTGCATCGCTCGGTGATGTTGTGATTTATCCTAATCCTTCGCACGGAGAATTTAATGTAGAAGTTCCCGTAGCATTGGTTGGAAATTCACAATTGTATGTAACAGACATAACAGGTAAAGTGATTTATAGGAAAGCTGTTACATCTACAAGTGTTAAAGTAAATATCAGAGCTTACAGCGAAGGAATTTACTTTGTTAAACTTGTTAGCGGAGATGCAACAGAGGTTTATAAGGTTATAGTTAAATAATTTTAATTGAATTTAATAAAAATGGAAGGGCTGCCTGATGGTAGCCCTTTTTTTATACCGGGAAGGCAAAACATTAAAATCTAAAGCTAAAGCCTGAGCGTGATTTGGTATTATTATACCCTACCATAAATGGCAGGGCTAATCAAATGTGGTATCTTGAAAAAACAAAACGGGCAGAAGCCCGCTATATTTCAATTTCTTCGGTAATTTATTGCTAATATAAAGCATCTCTTTTAAAGCGGTGTTTTTATATTTACGGTGTGATTTTTGTCTTTAGCCACAGTCCTTTTTGTAATTATGGTACTTGTTTTTTTTTTTTTTGGTTTTTCGTGTTT
>JALWKH010000376.1 GCA_026996635.1 Bacteroidales bacterium
ATACAAGTTATATGCACCAAGTGTTTATACCCCATTTCTTCTTTCAAGTAAAAAAGGATAGCGGGTATTTTATTTTTTTCAATTCTCAGGTCAACCCTGTTGTAAGGGAAATCACTTTTGGTTTCCGATATTTCAGGGAAAACCTTTTGTAATCTTTCTAATATTTGAACTTTCTTTTCTTCCATAACTATTTTTTTACCAGTTGTACTCTTGTATATGTGGAGTTGTTGGTCCTAATACTTTCTTTTGATTTGCCCTGTACCATTCAAGATTTTCTTTGTATTGCCTTGCACCATCGGCCCTTCCTTCCATAATCTTTTTTTGGAGTTTGATAAAACCTTCAATAACGGCTTCCGGTCTCGGCATACATCCGTTTATATAAACATCTACGGGCAAATACTTGTCAAGCACTTTTATTGTGTTATAAGAATCCCAGTACATACCACCGTTTATGGTACAAGAACCAAAACCTATTACATATTTCGGGTCTTGCATTTGCTCATAAACGCGTATTACCCTTTTTAGTGTTTTAGTAGTTAAATAACCTGTAATAAGCAATACATCTGCTTGTCTTGGTGTGGCTGCTCCTCTGATACCGAAACGTTCGGCATCGTAACGTGATGTCATTGTCGGCGGTATCTCTATTGCACCACAACCGGTTCCGTATGCCAACACAAACAATGAATGCTTGCGTGCAAAATTTTGTATTATGTCAGCTATTTTTTGAGTATTTTTATCGTTTACCATCTTAATTTATTTTAAAAAACCACTGAATAAATAATTGCTGCCAAACCGAAAAACAACGGCCAACCCCAAAAATACCTAACAGCTTGTTCTGTCCTGTATCTCGGACTAACCATACCGTAAAGCATCGGGATTAAATACAAAGCAAAAGTTTTTATCAACAATTCAATAAAGTTTGATGCTCCTCCCAAGAATAAATCTACATACAAAGTCAGCTTTGCAAAAGCAAAAACTGATTTTGAAGACATCATCAAACTCAAATACTTTCCTCCAAATTCGGAAATTGGACCTGAAGCCAATTCTGCAGGTGCTCCCACTATATCAAAAGGTGAATACCTAAACATACCTAACATAGCCAAAACTGCAGCTATAAATGCAAACGGATTTTGGAAAGCTAACCATCCGTGTTCTTGCTGTATTTTCATTATGTCAGCTACAGAGGTTGTATCATATTGTATCATTATTGCAACAAGTGCCATCACCCAAGGAATTTCAAAACCTGTAAGTTGGCTCAATCCACGGGTTACACCAATTGCTGAATTCGGATTACCTGTTTGACCTGCTCCCAAAGCCATTCCCAGCGGTCCGAATACCATAATATACAACAGGAATATCAAATCTCCGTGGAATGATAAATTCGGAAACCAATTATGTCCTGTCAAAACAGGTATAAACATTAATGTTACAATTGAAGAAACCAACAAAAACGCAGGTGCCAAATGTTGCATTATTCCGTGATGCACAGAAGTCTCTTTTGAAATAAGTTTTAATGCATCAATATAGTTCTGCCATACAGGCGGTCCAACTCTGTTTTGAACCCTTGCTGTTATTTTTCTGCTTAGCCCCATATAAAGCATTCCTACAATAAATGCTATTATAACTGTGGCTATTGCTCCCAAAATTTTTATTAACAAATCCATAACCCCTTTTTATTTTAAGCTGAAAAAATATTATTTGCTATCAGTAATAAAATTACCAAAAATGTAACTACATAAATTGCATATGTTTGAGCATTACCGTTATATATTCTTCTTACAAAATCGAAGAAGGCTTCCATTCCACTCGCAAAACCTTCATAATATTTGCTTATTTTATACTTCAAGAGTGGAGAAATTGCTCTTTCAAAAGGTTTATAAAAATCAACTTTGAAACTGTAGTTTTCATCTTCTTTGGGCATTTCACCGGATAAGCTAATGTCTTTTGTACTAACATACCTGGTATTTTTCCATCTGTAAAACAACACTACTACTATTGTTATAAATACTGTAACAACGGCATATGCTACCAAATCAAGATTTACTTTGTTACCCCAATCATTAAATATGGCAGACATTTCCCACCATTTATGTTGACTTACGGGGTATCCCATAACGACCAATGCATTGTCAATGTATTTAAATAAGTATCCCGGAAATGTTCCCAAAACAACCAGCAATACTGAAAGAATTAACATTGGCACAACCATCAAAGCTGGTGCTTCCTTTACATTTTCAAATTCCGGTTCTTCCTGACCCAGGAAAATTCCGTATAAAATCTTGTAAGAATACAAAAATGCTGCTGTACTCGAAAAGAATATAGCAATTACAAGGATATAATTTGCATTTGTAATTAATGATTCGTAAAGCATCCATTTACCGACAAATCCTGCCAGTGGCGGCACACCAGCAAGTGCAATTACTGATATTAATG
>JALWKH010000377.1:0-494 GCA_026996635.1 Bacteroidales bacterium
CCATGGCATGTCAATGCTTTTCATCCCGATTACAAAATGAAAGATACGCCGCCTACATCTCCTGTTCAACTTCTTGTGGCAGAGGAAGAAGCCCGCAAGGCAGGATTAAAATATGTGTATGTGGGAAATCTCGGTCTCGAAAATGTGACTTACTGTCCGAAGTGTGGTGCGAAACTGATAAAACGCCACGGTTATTATATTGTATCGAACATTATTGAAAACGGGCATTGTCCGTATTGTAAAACAAAAATAGAAGGAATATGGCAATAAACATAAGAAAAGCAGGTGTGCGAGGGAGGTTTTATCCTTACGAGGCTGCCGATATTGAAAAGATGATAGAAGAATGGAATAGTGCCGACGGTGATTACGATAAAACCATTGTGCCAAAAGCTGTGGTATCGCCGCATGCAGGATATATTTACAGTGGATATACGGCAAACAAGGCTCATCGTCTTTTGCCTTTGGCGGATTTTGATACTATTGTTGTGATAGGA
>JALWKH010000377.1:504-2431 GCA_026996635.1 Bacteroidales bacterium
GATTGTTGGACATTGATACGGATTTACTTGACAGCTTGCACAAACACTACAACTTTACTTTTGAGGAGAAAGCTCATTATCTCGAACACAGCACCGAAACGCAAATGCCGTTTATTGCATACTATCATGACTTGAATGTAAAAGTGGTAGAGCTTATTTACGGACTTTGTGTGTCTTATGTGGAAATAAGCCGTATTATCAGACATTTGTTAGTGGTGCGAAAGGAGAAAATAGGCATAGTTATAAGCACGGATTTGAGTCATTTTCATAATGAAGTAACTGCTAAAGGATTGGACAGTGCTTGTATAAAAGGTGTGGAAAACAAAGATATCCGACTGGTGCAATTACCATGTGAGGCATGCGGTAAGGTTGGGCTTATGGGGCTTATTAAAGCTGTAAATGAGCTTGATTTAGAAACAAAAGTGCTTTCTTACACAAACAGTGGCGATATAACAGGTGATTACGACAATGTGGTAGGATATATGAGTGCGGTAGTTTATTAGGCGTTTTTTGTGTTGAATAACTTGTGTTTTAACGAAAGTTTATGATATTTTTGCGGCTGTATTCAAATACCTTTTATGTTTTCATATTTGATCAAAATTGCCCGAATTGACCCCACAGACAGAAAAGCTGTCGGTTATTTCGAAGGATGGGTCAGCGTTGCCGTTAATGTGCTGATTACTGTTATTAAATTGGTTTACGGAATAATATCGGGTAGTGTGAGTTTGCTTGCCGATGCCATTCATTCGTTGTCGGATGTGATTTCTTCCGTGATTGTGATTTTTACTTTCAAATTTTCTACCAAAGGTGCAGATGCCGAACACCCGTTCGGACATGGCAGGATAGAAAACATTGCTTCTATTATCATTGCAACCTTGCTTATGGTCGTGGGAGTAGAGTTCTTGATTAACTCCATTGAAAGAATAATAAGTCCTAAAGCAATAGAAATTGATAAAATAGGTTTTACATTGATTACAATTACTATTCTTTTCAAAGAATTTCTTGCAAGGCTTGCCATATATTTGGGAAAACTTATCGATTCTTCGCCATTGATAGCCGAAGGTCACCACCACCGCAGCGATGCTTTGTCAACGGTTATTGTTATTATCGGTTTTGTTGGCAACAATCTTGGGTTTGCTTATGCAGACGGTATTGCCGGTGCTTTGGTGTCATTGTTTATTTTTCATACCGCTTGGGATTTAATTAAAGATTCATCGCAAGTACTTATAGGCAGAAAGCCGGATCCGGAGATTATTAAATTTATCAAAGATATTGCTTCAAAATATGAAAATGTACTTGGTGTACATGATATTGTAGTTCACGATTTCGGGCAGATTTATAACATTGCGTTGCATGTGGAAATTCCGGATAATATTGACATAGTTACGGCTCACGAGATTTCCGATAAAATAGAAAAAGAAATAGGCAAGAAGTATAAAGGGCATGTAATTGTTCACATTGACCCTGTTAACACTTCTCATCCGATGTATCACAAGGTGGTGGATTATTTACGAAAAGAATTGGGTTCAAAATATCCGTTTTTTGAAACTGCTCACGACATTCGTTTTGTGGGTGATGATAAGTTTTTCAATATTGTTTTTGACATAAATATTCCGCAAGATAAATCTTACAGCACTCTTCTTAACGAAGTAAGAAACGAAATAAAAAAGCGTTTCGGTGCCAACGATGTTTCAATAAATATCGACTTGCCTTTTGGTGATTAGTTTCTTTTTCCTTTTCCATATCCATTTTATTATTACACTACCCCAGCCCAATAAGTGTATCGATCAGCACGATTATCCAATTTTAATTATTTTTACAAACATGCAACTTCATTCACAAAAAAACGGGACACTATCCGCGTCATTAAGATCAACTGAAAGTTGCATAATAATGTCATTCTTTCCCCACGTCATATTGGCAATCA
>JALWKH010000378.1 GCA_026996635.1 Bacteroidales bacterium
GCCCTATATTTTCAAGCAATGTGGTTATGTCCACCCGTGTTATTTTGCCGTAAGTTATCAGTTCAGCATAGCCTCCTGGTAAAATTAAATTAACAAAGTTTGCAACTTCCACTGAATCAACTTTTGAAGGTATCCATTCCACTTTTAGGAAGTTATTGCTCTTGTTTCTCGGAAAACAATAAAACCGTATATGTTCGTCTATGTCTGGAAGATACACGTCTTTTCTTAGGTGATACAAACTATCATTCGTTTTTATTTTTGCCTCGGTATCTGTATATAATTCCTTCTTGTCCGGGAATTGTATAAGGATAGAATGAAAATTTTTTCTTATCTCCTGTTTATCATTTTCAGAAACATCGAGTGTAAGAGAAAGATAATCTATGAATAATGGGGATACAGTTACTTTCCCCAACCAGTGAACAGGCATAAGATAATCTTAGTAATATCATCTTATCCTTGTATTCTCTTTTTCTTCTCTCTTCCTGTATAAGAAAGAACCTGCTCTTAGGTAGGGTTCTTTATACGATTTTGAAATATTCCATCCTCCATTATGGAATGATAAAATCTGTTTCGCATGAATACTCTTGATACTGTTTGTTGTCTCGGTTATCATATTATTGCCTCATTGAGTTGAGCAAGGGATATTGCCGTATCCCTTGCCCTGGTAGCTTGATGATTTCTACTTATCGCTTGCCGCCCGTCTTACTTCTTTAAGTTTGGCGGGTGGTATGCGATTCAGCCCCCACCACTTATGGCCGTCTCCTTGTATTCGTATCGTTTCAATAGGTATTTTTTCTTTTTGCCTAAGAACATGGATTATCGCAGGTAGCCTCGTTATTCCGTATTTGCTGAAAGCGTCTATGGTAGTAATAGTGCCCCCTGAAAGAAGATGCTTTCTGATAATCTGTCGCTGGGTATTTTGTTTTGTAGATTTTGGTTTATTGCTCATTTCCTGTCCTCTGTTTTTATGTCATCTCTGTTTCAATCATTGAATTTTGAATCCAATCCAAAACGTCTTTTTTGCGGTAACGAACAGCACGTCTGGACAGTTTAACATAACGAGGGCCTTTCCCTTGGTGTCTCCATATTTGGAGTGTGTTTGTTGTGATCCCAAGCATGGTAGCCACTACGTTTGAATCGACTAATTCAGCTTGTCCAGAATAAGCATTCAGTGGACCGGTTGCGGTATGAATTGGTTTTCTCATGTTTGTTCCCCTTTGTTAAGTTTTAGTTTATAACTATTGCCTTAAAATACACGCTACATCTTTATGAAAAATAAAAAAGATACTAAAAATATAAACTTTTAGTCCCAATCTACAAACACCTAAATATTGAAACTAATTTTTTAATGATTTTTTAAAAATACTTCATTTATTTTTTTTTAATTCATGATGCTTTCTTAAGTATTCTTCAATGTATATCCGTTTCTTGTTTTTTTGATTTTTTTCTCTTCTTTTCCTCCATGACTTATGACGGTCTTTCAATAGTTCCCATGATAGGGATTCATGCCAATTTTCAGCATATTCTTTGTAGACATCCACTTTCTTCCCTGTGCACCTTTTTAACGCCGTTTCAAATTTATTATGTCGCCATTCAGTTTCATCAAAATCATCAATGACTTTATGCGTGGATTCGAAATCATCTATTTTTTCGTCCATGTCATTAAGAACATCTTGCAGCAGCTCTTGTGGTATCTCTCTACCTTCCCTTGTTAGAATCGTGAAGGCTATATTTCGATAATATTGAATTTCTTTTTTACGTTTTTGCTTCATTTGTTGAATTTTGTTTTTGAAATTTCGATACCTCACAAATGCTATAGTTCCCTTAGTTTGGCTCTTGCAAAGCTCGACAGCTTTTTTCTGTTCTTCCAGGCTGTATTGGCTGTAGCCTTGTTCTTTGTCTCTCGGGTCTTGAACAGCCCTGACAGCATCTTCAACCTTACCCGTTCGCAGGAACTTAGCGTAATATTTTATGCTCACAATAATGGGATACAGTTCACGCGTCATAGTTTGTCTCCAATATTGACAACCTTCTTTTCCTGACTTGCTTTCTTCATTGCAGCAAATCCTCCCGCCATTGATTTCTTGATGGGATTATTGTCTCTTATTCTTGCATACACCCTTGTGGATTGGGTGGAACTGTGTCCAAGGCTCTTCCCTATGATTATATCGCTACTGCCTGTATGAGCCTGCCAGCTTCCAACGGTTCGCCTCAAATCGTGAAAAACAAAGTCGGTAATTTTTGCCCGTTTTAAAAGCGTACTCCAAGACTTTCTGATTTCGGTAATGTGTCCGGTCCTGCCGGTGGATGGGAAGACAAATATTGATTCGGTTTGCTGTTTCCGCTTCTCCAGTATTTCAACTGCTTCCGTTATAAGAGGAATTCCCATAGATTTGTTATTTTTGCTCTTACTGGCCGGTATCACCC
>JALWKH010000379.1 GCA_026996635.1 Bacteroidales bacterium
AAATATTTGTGCAATGAAACTTAATGAATTGAAACCTGCAAAAGGTGCTGTAAAGAGAGAAGGAAAAAGATTAGGTAGAGGCCAAGGTTCCGGGAAAGGCGGTACCTCGACAAGAGGTCATAAAGGTGCAAAATCCCGTTCAGGATATTCTGCCAAAATAGGATTTGAAGGTGGTCAAATGCCACTTCAAAGAAGAATACCTAAATTCGGCTTCAAGAATATCAACAGGAAAGAATATCAAGTATTCAATTTGAAAGATTTGCAATATTTGGCAGAAAAATACAATGTTTCAACTATTGATTTTGATTTCTTATATGAGCTGGGATTGGTTAACAAAAAAGATTTAGTGAAAATTCTCGGTGACGGAGAATTGAAAACAAAACTTGATGTATATGCTCATGCTTTTTCAAAATCTGCCAAAGAAGCAATAGAAAAGCAAAACGGAACCGTAAATATTATTTAGTGAATGAAAAAGTTAATAGAAACATTAGTAAATATTTACAAAATTGAGGATCTACGTAAACGTATCCTTTATACATTAGGAATTCTGGCCATTTACAGGCTGGGTTCTTTTGTTGTATTGCCGGGTGTAGATCCTATGCAATTGGAAGCCTTGAAGCAACAAACAGCCAATGGAGTTTTGGGGTTGCTTGATATGTTTTCCGGAGGTGCTTTTTCCAATGCTTCGATTTTTGCATTGGGAATTATGCCTTACATTTCGGCTTCCATTGTAGTACAGTTGCTTGGAGTAGCTGTTCCGTATTTCCAAAAATTACAAAAAGAAGGGGCAAGTGGACAGCAAAAAATAACACAAATAACAAGGTATTTAACTGTTATTATTTTGCTCTTCCAAGCACCAAGTTATTTGGCAAATTTGCACGCTCAATTGCCTGAAAGTGCATTTGTTGTAAAAGGAACATTTTTTACGATTAGTTCTGTACTTATATTAACGGCAGGTACCATTTTTATAATGTGGTTGGGTGAGAAAATTACCGATAGAGGAATAGGAAACGGTATTTCACTCATCATTATGATTGGTATCATTGCCAGATTGCCCTTTGCTTTGAGTGCGGAATTTGCAGCAAGGCTTAACGGGCAAGGCGGGTTAGTGATGTTACTGATAGAATTGGTAGCTTTGCTAATCGTGATTTTGATAACTATTGCATTGGTACAAGCCGTAAGGAAAATTCCCGTGCAGTATGCCAAAAGGATAGTAGGCAATAAACAATACGGAGGTGTCCGTCAATATTTGCCTTTAAAGGTAAATGCTGCAGGTGTGATGCCTATCATTTTTGCACAAGCATTGATGTTTATTCCGATGATGTTTGTTAATTTCGGATCATCATCAATGTCAGGGTTTGCAGCTGCATTTGTCGATTTTACAGGATTTTGGTATAATTTTACTTTTGCAATTCTGATTATTGTATTTACTTATTTTTACACGGCTATAATTATAAATCCGACACAGATTGCAGAAGATTTGAAGAAGAATGGTGGTTTTATCCCGGGAGTAAAACCGGGAAGGAAAACAGCAGAGTTCATTGACAATATTATGTCAAGAATTACTTTGCCGGGATCTATTTTCTTGGCTTTTGTTGCAATTATGCCGGCTTTTGCTATATTGGCAGGAGTAAACAATCAGTTTGCAAGATTTTACGGAGGAACATCATTGTTGATTTTGGTTGGAGTTGTTTTAGATACATTGCAACAAATAGAAAGCCATTTGTTGATGAGGCATTATGACGGGCTTGTTAAATCAGGAAAGATAAAAGGAAGAGGTAGCATTGGTGCGACTATTTAGTTGGAGAAAGAGGATAATGATTTATAGTCCCGAAGAAATAGAGAAAATCAGACAGGCTGACCTGATGGTTAGCAGGACTTTGGCAGAAGTTGCCAAAGTTTTGGAACCGGGAGTTAGTTCTAAGAAATTAGATAAAATAGCTGAGGAGTTTATCAGAGACAATGGAGGTATTCCGGCATTTAAGGGATACCACGGTTTTCCGGCAACATTATGTATATCGGAAAACAATAAGGTGGTACATGGTATTCCGTCGGAAGATGTGGTTTTTAAAGAAGGCGATATTATCTCTATTGATTGTGGAGTTCTTTTAGATGGTTTTTACGGAGATTCTGCCTATACCTTTGCATTGGGTGAAATTTCTCCTGAAGCTGAAAAGCTGATGGAGGTTACTAAGGAATCCCTTTACCGCGGCATAGCTCAGGCAAAGGCAGGGAACAGGGTTGGTGATATCGGATATGCCATTCAATCGTATGTTGAGAGTTTTGGATATTCGGTTCCTCGCGAAATTACAGGTCATGGTGTCGGAAGGCATTTGCATGAAGAACCCTCAATTCCCAATTACGGCAGAAGGGGGAACGGTAAAAGGCTTAAAGCCGGAATGGTTATTGCCATAGAGCCGATGGTTATAGCAGGAAGCAAAGAGATTGAAATTTTGGAAGACGATTGGACAATTGTATCTGCTGATGGCAGTTTAGCGGCACATTATGAACATTCATTGGCAATAACGGAAAACGATCCGATAATTTTATCGGATTTTTCCATAATTGAAGAAGTTTTAAAAAATAAAAAATAATATGGCAAAACAACCGGCAATAGAACAAGACGGAACAATAATCGAAGCATTGTCAAATGCAATGTTTCGGGTGCAATTGGAAAACGGACACATTATAACTGCTCACATCTCAGGTAAAATGCGAATGCATTATATTCGAATTTTGCCCGGAGATAAGGTAAAGGTGGAAATTTCACCTTACGATTTAACAAAAGGAAGGATTGTTTACAGATACAAATAAAATCTTAGAGAAATGAAAGTAAGAGCATCTATCAAGAAACGCAGTGCAGACTGCAAGATCGTGAAAAGGAAAGGAAGACTTTATGTTATTAACAAAAAAAATCCAAGGTTTAAACAAAGACAAGGATAAAATTATTTAATTTTGCAACTCTAAAAAAACGAATGATTTATGGCAAGAATAGCAGGTGTAGATATACCGGATAATAAAAGAGGTTTTGTTGCCTTGACTTACATTTACGGAATAGGCAGAACAAGGGCTAAACAAATACTCAAAGAAGCCGGTGTAGATGAAATGTTAAAAGTAAAGGACTGGACAGACGATCAAATCAATGCTATAAGAAGAGCTATCTCAAATTATAAGATTGAAGGTGAACTTCGTTCGGAAGTTCAAATGAATATTAAAAGGTTGAAAGATATTGCTTCTTATAGGGGAATCAGACATAGGATTGGCTTGCCTGTAAGGGGTCAATCAACTAAAAATAATGCTAGAACCAGAAAAGGTAAAAGAAAAACTGTGGCTAATAAGAAAAAAGCAGTTAAGAAATAAAATAATTAGTGGGATATGGCAAAGAAAACAACCAGAACAAGGAAGAAAAAAGTTAAAATCGAACCTGTTGGACAAGCACATATTACTACCTCGTTCAACAATGTTATTATCACAATGACCAATGCAAACGGCGAAGTAATTTCTTGGTCATCAGCCGGTAAGAAAGGGTTCAGAGGTTCAAAGAAAAATACACCTTATGCTGCACAAGTAGCAGCAGAAGAAGCAGCAAAAGAAGCATATGATCTCGGACTCAGGGAAGTGAAACTTTATGTTTCAGGACCCGGAGCAGGAAGGGAATCTGCTATCAGAACAATAGCTAACGTTGGTATCAAAGTTAGAGAAATCATTGATGTGACACCATTGCCACACAATGGTTGTCGTCCTCCTAAGAGAAGAAGGGTGTAAATTTATTTAATTTAAAAAAGTTTGTAATATGGCAAGATATAGAGGTCCAAGGACAAAAATTGCAAGGAAGTTGGGTGAACCTATATACGGTTACGATAAGTATTACGAAAGAAAGAAATATCCTCCCGGACAACATGGTTTAAACAGAAGGAGAAAAGTTTCCGAATACGGAATCCAGCTAAAAGAAAAACAAAAAGCAAAATATACATACGGTGTATTGGAACGCCAATTTAAGAATTTGTTTAAAATGGCTTCCCGAAGCCACGGCGTTACAGGTGAAGTGTTGTTACAATTATTGGAATCAAGACTTGATAATGTAGTTTACAGATTAGGTATTGCTCCTACAAGAGCAGCAGCTAGACAACTTGTAACACACCGTCATATTTGCGTAAACGGAAATGTTGTAAACATACCTTCGTATTTATTAAAACCGGGTGATAAAGTATCTGTAAGAGAGAAATCAAAATCTCTTGAAGTAATTACAGAATCTTTGCGTTCAGGTAGAGCGTCTAAGTATTCATGGCTAACCTGGAACGATGACACCATGGAAGGTGAATTTACAAATAGACCGGAAAGATCTGAAATACCTGAAAACATCAAAGAACAATTAATTGTAGAACTTTATTCTAAATAATAAATTATGGCACTATTAGACTTTAAAAAGCCAAACAAAGTAAATATGATCGAAGGGGACGATTTCTTCGGGAAATTCGAATTTAGTCCCCTTGAACCTGACTTTGGTATTACCGTGGGTAATGCCATTCGAAGGGTTCTTATTTCCTCCCTGGAAGGTTACGCAATTACTCATGTGAAAATTGAAGGAGTACACCATGAATTTTCCACAATAAAAGGTGTTGTGGAAGATGTGGTGAATATTCTTCTTAACTTAAAACAAATCAGGTTTAAAAGTAAAATAGAAGATCACGATTCCGAAAAAGTAAATATCGTAGTAGAAGGAAAAGATGTATTAACAGCCGGTGATTTACAACAATTTATTAGAGGCTTTGAGATTCTTAATCCCGAGGTAGTTATATGCCATCTGGATCCTGAAGTTAAATTGCAAATGCAAATAAACATTAACAAGGGTAGGGGGTATGTAACTGCTGAAGAAAATGCTAAGAGGATTGAAGAAGATGATGTTGATATTTTGCCGGTATCATCATCTTTTACTCCGATTAGAAATGTAAAATACAGTGTAGAACCTGTTAGAATCAAAGAAGAATTAAAGTACGAAAAATTGTTCATAGAGATTCAAACAGACGGTTCTATTTCACCAAAGGATGCATTGAAAGAAGCAGCTAAAATACTGATTCAGCATTTCATGCTATTCTCCGACGATAAGATTACAATCGATATGGATAGTAAGGACGATATCGAAAACTTTGACGAAGAAGTACTTAAGGTAAGGCAAGTGCTGAAGACAAAACTCGGAGAGTTGAATCTGTCAGTAAGAGCTTTGAATTGTTTAAAAGCTGCTGATGTTAATACCTTGGGTGATTTGGTACAATACAAGAGAGAAGATCTGCTCAAATTCAGGAACTTCGGTAAGAAGTCTCTGACTGAAATAGACAACTTGTTGAAAAATTACAAGCTGTCATACGGAATGGATGTTTCAAAGTACAAATTAGATAAAGAATAAGCGATGAGACACGGAAAAAAATTTAATCATTTAGGAAGGAAGAGTGCGCACAGAAAAGCAATGCTCAGAAATATGGCAAATTCTCTTATTATGCATAAGAGAATTATGACAACCGTGGCAAAAGCAAAAGCATTGAGGTCTTTTGTTGAACCGATTATAACAAAAGCAAAGGAAGATACAACGCACTCAAGAAGGATGGTATTTAAATATCTCCAAGATAAAGATGCTGTAAAAGAATTGTTTAGGGAAGTTAATACAAAAGTAGGTGACAGACCCGGCGGATATACCAGAATCATTAAGTTGGGTAACCGTTTGGGTGATGCTGCCGAAATGTGTTACATAGAATTGGTTGATTTCAACGAAACATATGTGAAAGAAAAATCAACCAAGAAGAAACGTGTACGTAGAGGTGGCAGTAAGAAAAAAGCTACAACCGAAACAAAAGCAGCAAAACCTGAAGAACCAAAAGCTGAAACTAAATCTGCTGAAGAACCTAAAGCAGAAACAAAAAAAGACGAACCTAAAGATAAAAACGAAGGTTCCGAAAACAAGGAATAATAAATTGAATCCACTTGTTATAAAAAGGGTAGGCAGGAAGCCTGCCCTTTTTTATTTTAAGAAAAGCTTTGTTGTTTGTGCTTGTTTTGATAAATTTGCCGCACCTTGTTCAATAAATTTTGACGAGATATGAGATTTAGAAGTTTTATTTTGCTTATTACGGTATTATTTGTGGCAGGATGTAATTTTAAAGATCCAAAAATTAAAGATAAAAAGTATGTTATCAACTATAAATTAAATCACAAATATAAATTACCGTTCGGGATGAAGATTTTTAGTTTTATAAATCTGAATGAGGCAAGATTTTTTAAAGTTGATGATACTTTGAGAGTCGGTTTAGATGTGTTCCCGTTTGTTGATAAATTTATTTATACATTACCTAAACAAGAGAAGTGGAAAGAATTAAAGTGTTTTGTGAAAACTTCAACAGGGATAAAAAATTATTTATTTTTTAATAGAGATTCAGTTTTTATGATAACAAACAATAATAAAAGATATTCTTACGATTCTTCATTTGTTGTAACTGATTTATCATTTACGCATTATAAAATTTTTGAAGTTCCCGATACAATTCTGGTAACAAAAAAATCAATACCGCATCTTTATACTGACAGTTTCAGCACAGATGATATAAAAGGGAAAAAATTTATTTCTACTTCATTAATTTTACCTGACTATAATAAAATAGCTTATGTTTATTGGTTGGATAGTGTAGATAATTATAATATACCGAAAGGGGCTGTTTTCGATTACAAAACCGGTGAATTAAATTACCTTAAATTTAATATTCCGGGTTATACGAAAGATACTAAGATTCCAATTGGGCTTTTTCATGTTAGATTATTTGAACTGAAAAATCAAGACAGATTTTTGATATATTTTTATTTTACTCCCTATGCTTATTTGTATGATTTAAGTGACGGAAAAATAATTGATACATTAAAATTTGCTTCAGATTATTTTGATGATATTGCAACTTCGTATGAAGGAATGGATGAATATAAGTATTATGGTAATTGGTATGGACCATTTGAATATTTAAATGGGAAATTAGTTAGGAGGTTTACATATAATCCCGATCATTACAGAAAGTATCCCGTAATTTATTCTATTTATAATCCCGAAACATTTGAGAAGGTTGGAGACTTTTTTTATAACAGCCCGAAAGGAGACGAAGATTTTATGCGTACTTTTTACGGTAACGAAGCTTGGTTTACGAATATAGATATAGAAAAGGATTCTATTTACATAAATGAGTATGAAATAAATCTATCGGAAATTTCAGACAAGCAATTTTCTTATAAAGTGGATTCTGTTTTGAAAGAGGGTTTTGATCAGTTAAAAAACGAAGGTGTTTGTGAAGTTGGAGGTGCGTTGACTCAGGCTAAGAATGGAGGTTGGAAGTATTTGAGTGAAAACTTACTCAAAGGAGAGAAAAATTATGTGGCAGTAATATTAAGTATGTTCGGATGTCAAAGCTGCAATGAAACAATATTTGAAAATGTTATGTTTAACCAGGGGCTGTATTTCTCAGATAAACTAAAGAAAAAATTTTATTTGATTTATGTGGGAGCAGGTATGAAAAAGGATTATCTCAAGAAAGATTTGAAGAAAAGGCATATTTTATTGCATAAAAACATACTTATAGATACTACTAATTTGTATCCTGTAAAATACAATAAGAGTATAGCACAAAATCCGCGTTTGGTATTAGTTGATTCGTTGGGCAATTTAGAACTGGATTCTGTGTATGAGACAGGAGATCAAGATAATATGATTAAATACATGCTTGGTGAATTGTTGGGGGAACAATAGAGGTTTATAATACAGGCATTTTATTTATGTAATCTCATACACACTTTTCCACAAATTTGCCGTGTATTCCGATTGCGGATTAAAGTAAATATCGTCAGAAAAACCGGTTTCTTCTATTTTTCCGTTTCTCATTACGGCTATTCTGTCCGAAAAGTATTTGATGACGGCGATATCGTGTGAGATGAAAATATATGTGAGGTTAAATTCATCTTTGAGGTCGTTCAGGAGGTTGAGGATTTGTGCTTGCAGGGAAACATCAAGAGCCGAAACCGATTCGTCACAAATGATAAGTTTTGGCTTTACGGCTAGTGAACGGGCAATTACTACTCTTTGACGCTGCCCGCCCGACAGCTCGTGCGGGTACCTGTCAAAAAATGATGAAGGCAAGCCGACTTGTTCCATCAATGTTTTTGTTTGGGCAATGGTTTCTTTACGCATGTACAGCTTATGCACAATCATCGGTTCCATAATTGTTTCACCGATAGTGAGGCGGGGATTTAGAGAAGAAAACGGGTCTTGGAAAATCAATTGCACCTCTTTACGGTATTTTTTCAATTCCTTACCTGAAAAAGTAAGAATGGATTTACCGTTGTAAAGTATATCGCCGCTATCGGGTTCGATAAGTTTAAGTATTGTGCGACCGAGCGTGGTTTTACCGCTTCCCGACTCACCTACAAGCCCGAGTGTTTCACCTTGATATATGTCCAAGGTAATATCTTTCAGAACTGTATTGCGCTTGGCTTTTGAGAGGAATGATTCTTTTTCGGGATATGAGACCGTAAGGTTTTTGATGCTTAAAATCTGTGGAGATGAGAGGATACGGGATTTGTTTATTTCTTTTTCGGGATATTGGGTTTCTTTCCCTTGCAGGTAGTCGGAAACAACCGGCAACCTTTCGGGGCGTGATTTTATTGGCGGGCGGCAAGCAATAAGTCCTTTTGTGTATGCGGAAGAAGGATTGTGTAGAATTTGGTTTACTGTACCTTCTTCAACTTTTTTGCCTTTGTACATTACCAATAGTTTGTCCGAAATGTTGGCTAGCACGCCGATGTCGTGGGAAATGAAAATAATCGAAAGGTCGTGTGTTTCTTTCAGTTTCAAAAGCAGGTTTATTATTTTCCGTTGGACAGTTATATCGATGGCGGTTGTCGGTTCGTCTGCTATGACTATCGAAGGTTGGGCGGCAAGAGCCATTGCTATCATTACCCGCTGCTTTTGTCCGCCTGATACTTCAAACGGGTAGCTTTTATAAATTCTTTCGGGCTCTGATATACCTACTTCGTTAAATAGTTGCAGTGTTCTTTGTTTGCGGTCTTTCGGTTTGAGTTCCGGCTTGTGTATTTCAAAGACTTCATCTACTTGTTTGCCGAGTTTAATTCGCGGGTTGAAGGAAGTCATCGGTTCTTGAAAGATGATTGAAATTTTTCCGCCTCTGATTTTTTTCAGTTCTTTGTTAGTGAGGGCTGCCAAATTTATTATGTCTTTGCCATCGTTAAAGAGGATACGTCCCGATGATATTTCTATGGCGGGAGGCAATAGTTTTGTTATGGAAAACGCCGTAAGTGATTTGCCGCTGCCGGATTCGCCCAAAATGCCGAGAATGGTATTTTTTTCAAGGTTTAAGTTTAGGTTGTCAACCAAAATTCTTTGATCGTCCGTTAATTTTAAGGTAAGGTTATTTATTTCTAGAATGTTCATTTCAAAGAGTTTTAGTCAAAATAAAGAAAATAATATGCTTCCACGTTGTCTAGGTATGCTCCGTCAAACCCCGCATCAATAATCTTTTTTATGTAAGAGTCATTGTTTCCGTAAATAATTTCTTGCCAATCGTCTTTCCAGAATTTAACCCAAATTTCATCTTCGTAACCTTCATAAGGTTTTTTCAGCCAGCGGGGATGATGAAGCCGCCAATCGTCTTGCCAATAATATCTGTAATTTTCTGCCGCACCAATGTTTATGTATGAAATTACAAGCCTTTTCCCTCCGTTTGCTTTTGTCTTGAGTTCGGTTATTTCTTTTTTGGTGAAAGCTACATCATAAAAAAACAAGTCCATAAGAATCAAATCGTAATTTGTTTGCTTTATCGAATCAATGAAAGCTCTTTTTGACGGGAAGTTGTCGTAATTAATCAAATACAAATAATTTTTCACTTGATCGAGTTTTGTTATATCGTTTGAGTTTTCTTCAAAAATTGTGTCTGGTATTTGCGAGTAATAATAGTTGTTTTTGGTTCTGACAAAGCAAACAAAACCTTCGGCGGAGTCTTTTTTATATGCTTCTATAATGTCACTATTGCTGTTAACATATTCCGAAACCAAAACGGGCTTTTTTACGGCTATTTTTCTTAAAAGATCCAACCTGTAATTATCCGGAGAATATGTGCCATTGTAAAAAAGTTCCTCAATGCCTATTCCGTCTATAGCATTGATGTAAGAATTATCCAAACCGTTTTCGTAGTCAAGTTCCTGGAAAGCGAGTTCCGGTCCGTTTTGGGGGATTATAATAAAATCCGGTTTTAAACCCTTTGCAT
>JALWKH010000380.1 GCA_026996635.1 Bacteroidales bacterium
TGTCAAATTTTCCTGAAAATGAAGAAAAATCTTGTTATAGTAGAATCACCTGCAAAGGCTAAAACCATTCAAAAATTTCTTGGTAAAGATTTCGATGTAAAATCCAGCTTCGGACACATTAGAGACCTATCTCCCAAGAAGTTAAGCGTGGATATTGAAAACAACTTCGAGCCGCAATATGAAATCCCGAAAGAAAAGAAAAAACTTGTAACCGAACTGAAAAAAGCTGCCAAAGAGCACGAAACCGTTTGGCTTGCCACTGATGAAGACCGCGAAGGGGAAGCTATTGCATGGCACTTGTCGGAAGCATTAAAACTCAACGAAAAGAATACGAAACGCATTGCTTTTCACGAAATTACGAAGGAAGCCATAAAAAAAGCCATAGAGTCGCCGCGGACAATAGACTATAATCTGGTTAATGCACAGCAAGCCAGAAGAATTCTCGACAGGTTGGTGGGTTATGAACTCAGTCCGCTGCTGTGGAAGAAGGTAAAACCTGCACTTTCGGCGGGTCGCGTGCAATCGGTAGCAGTCAGGCTCATTGTAGAAAGGGAGGAAGAAATAGAAAACTTCAAGCCCGAATCGTTTTTTAAGCTGCAAGCAGTATTTACATTTGAAGGTAGCGACGGCAAGGTGCATGAATTGCAAGCCACTCTCTCCGACAACATAAAAACAGAAAAGGAAGTTGAAGAACTGCTTGATTTACTGAAGAATGCAGGCTTCAAGATTTTATCCATAGAAAAGAAAGAAGCCGTAAAAAATCCGCCGCCGCCGTTTACCACTTCCACTTTGCAACAAGAAGCCGGCCGCAAACTCGGGTTGCCGGTAAACAGGACAATGCGAATTGCCCAAAAACTCTATGAAGAAGGGTACATTACATACATGAGAACCGACTCGGTGCATTTGTCGAATTTGGCCATAAACACGGCAAAAAAAGTTATTACCGACTTGTATGGTGCGGAATATTCCCAACCGCGACAATACCAAACCAAAATAAAATCGGCACAGGAAGCCCACGAAGCAATACGACCTACATACATCAACAAGCAAACGATTGAAGGCACGGCACAAGAAAAGAAACTTTACGACCTTATTTGGAAGCGAACCATTGCATCGCAAATGAAGAGTGCCAAGTTCGAACGCACTATTATAACCATAGGCATCCAGCCGCCGCAAAAATATAATTGGGTGGCAGAGGGCGAAATTTTGCTCTTTGACGGATTTTTGAAAGTTTACAAGGAGTCGTCTGATGATGAAAAAGGCGAAGAAGGTGCAAAATTATTGCCGAAGGACATCAGCAAAGATACCGCACTTGCATTGAAGAAGGTGGTTGCAATGCAGAAGTTTACCCGCCATTTGCCGCGATACACGGAAGCATCATTGGTTAAAAAACTCGAAGAGTTGGGAATCGGCCGTCCTTCCACTTATGCTCCTATTATTTCCACCATTCAAGACAGGAAATATGTGGAACGCAAAACGATAGAAGGTCATGAAAGACCTGTTATGGTAATTACATTGTCGGGCGGAAAAATTACCCGCAAGACCAAAAAGGAAAAAACGGGATATGAAAAAAACAAACTTGTCCCAACCGACATCGGAAGGATTGTAAACGGATTTTTGATAAAATATTTCCCGGAGATTGTCAATTACAATTTTACGGCAACGGTAGAAAAACAATTTGACATAATAGCGGAAGGTAAGCTCGACTGGCGAAAGATGATTGCCGATTTTTATAAAGATTTCCACAAAAAAATAGAAGAAACCACTTCTACAGCGAAAAAAGAGCTTACGGGAAAAGAACTCGGCAAAGACCCTGCTACCGGCAAGCCGATTTTTGCAAAAATAGGACGTTACGGACCTTATATCCAAGTTGGTGATTCGTCAGATACCGAAAAGCCGAAATTTTATCCTATCCCTCCCGGAAAGAGCATAAACGATATTACACCCGAGTACGCACTGAAGTTGATAAATCTCGACAAAAAAGTCGGCAAATACGAAGGTAAGGAAATTACAAGAGGTATAGGCAAGTACGGTCCGTATTTGTATTGGAACGGCAAATATTACCCGATTCCGAAAGACATTGATATGACCGAAATCACCGAAGAAAAGGCGATTGAGATTATAAATGAGAAAATTGCACAAGATAAGCAACGCTTTGTGAAACAGTTTGACAACGACCCTGATTTGCAAATCTTGAAAGGCCGTTGGGGACTTTACATTAAATACAATGGCAAAAATTACCGCATTCCGAAAGAATACAAAGGCAAAGACCTTTCTTATGAAGATTGTATGAAAATCATAAACGGGGATAAGGGGAAAAAGTAATAAAAAAGCTTGACCAATCAGGTTGGTGGTTAGTAGCTGTGAAGTGTCAGTTGTTAGTTAATAATTACAT
>JALWKH010000381.1 GCA_026996635.1 Bacteroidales bacterium
ATCGACATAAGGCAGCGATTGCAAATATTCAATGCCTTTCATTTGGTCTTTCATTTCTTGCTGTCCGAGATGGCGGTGAACAATGCTTTCGAAAGCAAAGCCCCTGTTTGCAGATCCGTGATTATCAAGTGTAAACACAATGTAGCCTTCTTGTGCCATATAATACAACCAAAGTTGTGCACCACCGAGCCACGAATTGGTAATCAATTGCACATGCGGACCACCGTAAACATATACCAACACGGGATATTTCTTTGTGCTGTCAAAATCCGGAGGATAAATTATGCGTGAATACAAGTCACTACCGTCATCTGCCTTAAGTTTGAAAATTTTCATCTTTCCGAACACATATTCATCTTTCGGATTAGAAGACTTTTTAATGGTTTTTACAACCTTGCCGTTCAAATCCACAATTTGATAAACTGGTGGCGTATTTACATTGCTGTAACGGTCTATCACATATTTGCTGCCGTCAAAATAAACAGCGTGGTGCGTACCTTCTCCACTTGAAACTTCAGCAATTTTGCCGCTTGACAATGAAGCTTTATAAATCCTGTTTTCTACCGGTGTGGGTTGTGCAGCGGTAAAAATCACACTTTCGCCTTTTGCATCAAAACCTACAAAACCGGTAACCTCCCAATTGCCTTTGGTAACTTGCCTTATCAACTTACCGTTGGTGTTGTAAAGGTAAAAATGCCTGTAACCGTCGCGCCTGCTTAACCATAAAAATTCATCCGGATGTGCGGGAACAAAAAACAACGGATTTTCAGGTTCTACATACCTGTCGTTGGTTTCTTCAAACAATGTTTTCACTTTCTTTCCTGTTGCAATATCGTATTTGTTCAGCCATAAATGATTTTGTTCGCGGTTGAGCACACCTATGTAAATGTATTTTTCTCGCGGTCCCCAAGTTACAGCAGTAAGGTATTGGTCGCTGTTGCCGTTTTCAATGTAAACTGTCTTGCCCGTTTTCAAATCATAAACTCCGAGCCACACGATTTCACTTGTCATTCCTGCCATAGGATATTTTACAGGGTCAACTTCGGCAACTCTTTTTGTTATGTCCACAATAGGATAATCGGTAACATTTCTTTCGTCTTTGCGGTAAAATGCAATATAATTTCCTTTGGGCGACCAAAAAATTCCGTGGTCAATTCCAAATTCGTTTCTGCTTACTATTTGTCCGCTCACAATTCCTTCGGGGAAGTCGGTTATTTGTATTTTTTTGCCGTCTGCTTTAAGCAAATAAAGGTTATTCTTTATGGTAAAAGCTACAGCGTTAACATTTTTGTCATAAAAAATATTTTCTGCATCTGATGTCAACACAAATTTGGCTTTCAAGTGTTTTTGGGCTTTAAGGTCAACAATGTAAATAATGGTATCTGCTTTGAATTTCAATGTATTGGCATCTATCCATTCATAAGACGGAAATCTTTTTATAGAGTCACCTGTGTACTTAATTATATCCTTTAGGTCAAATATTTTCTCACTTTTTTTAGATTTTGCACCGCTTTTCATCAAAGTAACAAAATCATCAGCCAGGTAAGTGTATTCAGCTGTTCCTGTTCTCCACTTAAGTCCGTAAATATAATCACCGTACAATTTATAATTTACTACAGCATCTCTAAGGGTTAATTTTTTCTTTTGGGAATAAATATTTGTTACGGACAAAATTCCCAATACCAAAAGTGTAATAAACCTTTTCATTTGCTTTTTGTTTTTTTAGTTACTGCAAAAGTATTGAATATTTTTTCGGACAAGACAAAAATCATCTGTTTTCTTTCCCTAAAAGTTTTGAGAAAAACCATTTAAAGAGTGTAAATTATTTATTACCTTTGAAATGAATTTGAAAAATAGAAAACAAAAAGATATGAAAAAATTATTGTTATTGGGAGATGAAGCAGTAGCTCAAGGAGGTATTGATGCCGGCATTTCCGGATTTTACGGATATCCCGGAACTCCATCTACTGAAATAATCGAATATGTTCAAAGATCACCCCAAGCCAAAGAAAGGAACATACACAGGGAATGGTCTGTGAACGAAAAAACCGCAATGGAATCGGCTTTGGGTATGTCTTATGCAGGTAAGCGTGCTATTGTTACTATGAAGCACGTTGGGTTGAATGTGGCGGCTGATGCTTTTGTAAATTCGGCTATCACAGGTGTAAACGGCGGTTTGATTGTTGCAGTTGCCGACGACCCGTCGATGCACTCATCACAAAATGAACAAGATTCACGCTATTACGGAAGGTTTGCTTTCACACCTATGCTCGAACCTTCAAACCAGCAGGAAGCATACGATATGGTTCATTACGGGTTTGACTTGTCTGAAAAATACAAATTACCGCTGTTACTTCGTCTTACCACACGTATTGCACACTCTCGTGG
>JALWKH010000382.1 GCA_026996635.1 Bacteroidales bacterium
CGACAAATCAGATTTCACTTCCAACCCTGCTACTTTAGTCTGCAACTTTTCACCCATCAATTTTTCTTTTAGGTTATAATATTTTATTAAATATTCATTCGCTTTTTTATATTCAAGCTTTTTAGAGCTTAAATCATACAATATCTTAGTGTCTTCCAATTAAGTATTCTTGTCTTTAAATTTCCTTGCCAGATTTATCGATTCTATTAAAGTTTTCTCTGCAGAATCAATTTTATTTTCCGCAATAAATATTCTTGCTTGATTTCTGAGAATTTTACTCATGTGTGATTTTAAATCCAATCTCTTTGCATCGGAAATAGCTCTTTTAACAAACAAATTTGCTTTAGCTATGTTTGATTTCAATAAATAAACATTTGCCAAATTATTTTCCACAACGGGTAAATTACTGTTATTCTTGCTCTTATAAACAACATAGGCTTTAGTATAATAATAAATTGCCGAATCATAATTATTTAAAGACTCTTCATATACAGTAGCTATATTGTTATATCTGGAAGCCAGCAATAATGAATCATCTTTAATTAAAGAGAGAGACTTTTTGTAAACAGCGAGTGCTTTATCAGGCTGATTAAGGTGTTGATACAGCACTCCCAAATTGTTGTATATCTTTGATGTATTGACAACATCACGGTCTTGTTTGAATATCTCTAATGCTTTATGATAATTTTCTACTGCTTCGGGATATAAACCCAATATTTCATAAATGACACTCAAATTTGCTAATTGTTCGGCATATTTAATCATTAAGCTGTCTGAAAGATATATTTGTGCCGCTTTTTTAAAAAAGTAAGAGGCTGTTTCTAAATCACCTTTATTATAATGAAGGACTGCAATTTTTGAATAAGTTTCGGCATTACCATATTCGGAAGCAATTTTATTAAACAGTTCAAATCTTTTAGTTTTGTTTTCCGGATAGGTTTCAAAAACTTTATTTAACTCTTCCTCACTAACCGGCTTTCCTGTTCTTTTTTCAGAATTGTCACAAGAAAAAAGGTGTAGAAGAAAACCAATCACTAATAATGTTGAAAGTATCCTTTTCATTTAAAATAACGTGATTTCCGTTATGAAAGCTACAAAAATATATATAAAAAAAGAGCTGCCCACATGGACAGCCCTCAAAGTATAAACATTTTAATTATTAATTCACTACTACCTTATGTATTATAACATCGTTTTCCGTTATAACTTTAATCATATAAACACCTTTTCCGTATTTGGACAAATTTATAGATTTTTTAGTTGAACTCATTTTTAGTTTTTCCACAACCTTACCATTTGTTGTTGTCACCACCACAGTGCTACCTGATTGTGATCTGACAATTACTAATCCGTGTGTCGGATTAGGATACACAGCCACATGACCCGATTCAATAATACTATTGTCAACACCCATTTGAACTACTACCGAGTCAGAAGCTTCACAACCATACAAATCCGTAACTGTTACAGTATAAGTTCCATAATCATTAACAGCCAAAGTTTCTGTAGTATCGCCTGTACTCCAAGCATAGCTGTTGTATGGTCCGCCTGCATCAAGTACAATTGTATCAGGTTGTGTTGTCCAGATAGTATCAACACCTAAATCTATTTGCAGTTCTTGAACAATATACTGACCTTGTACTGTATCATTTGTATAATCTTCATTGGCATATGTTATATACATTTTGTAATTGTATGTTGAATTGTTTGCAAAATAATATGCATCACTGAAAACCTCTACTATTGAATCTCCCGGCAATAAATCATTATCTAATGTAACTGTATTGGTATGAATAGTTCCTGTATTTATTTGATAATTAACATCAAATTGGGTTCCTGCAACCACAGGAATTTGTCCAACATTTTTCACAGAAATCACAGGATGCTTCAATCCACTGCAAACAGAAATTGTAGCTCCATCTTCAGGATATGACACAGCCAAATCCGGCAATTGTGATTGATAAATCCTAAAATTATCAACCATCACACCGGGATATGACACACTAACATCACTATCAAAAACAAACCTGAATTGTACATGAGGTTGACCTGCCAGCATTGATAAATCGTGATATGCCAACACCCACCCATTACTGTTACCTTGCCAACCGGAAGAAGTGCTGTACCACGCAGAATCGGATGATGATCCTAAAACTTGCCAAGTAGAACCGGAATCTGTTGAATATTCTAGATATGCATAGTCACAACAACTTTCTGTATTATAATTTATGGCAAATTGCATTTCAGGAGCAGCCATTGTTGAAAAATCGAAGCACGGTGTATAAAGATATGTCAGTTCACCATTATTATAATTACCGGACAAGTTTGTTGCCCAACAATTTACAGGAGAATAAGCTGTATCAACAGATGGTGTTCCGAACTCCCAATTACCAACACCCGATGTTGTCCAATAAAATGGTCCGTTTTCAAAGTCTGTAAAATATTCAAATGTATCTATTACCGGAATATGTAATGTATAAGCATATGCTGTATCATCATAATTTAAAGTATCTCCTAAAGCCCCTGCTAATCCTATAACCATATATTCTCCTACATTAGAGAAGTCTGCATTTGTAGAAAATGTATATGTATATTCTTCCAAAGGAGCCAGTGCATAATTAACATATTCACTGGTCCAGGTATTACCTGAATCCAATGAATAAGCTAGGTTAAATCCGGTTATAGTATCAGATCCTACATTCATTACCGTAATAGAAACAGGTTCCGCATTGGTCAAGTCACAAGAGTTCTGTGGAACTTGAACACTTACCGCTTTAAGGTTTACAGACGAAGCTTGTGAAATATTTATATCATCAATTGCTATGTCGCCTTCATAAGAACTACCCTTTATAGCTACAAACCTCACTTTACGAAAATCATCAACAGGAACAAATCCTACCCACATGCGCCAATCTTCATCACTTGCGGCTTGTTGTTGTCCGGTTATGGATCCTAAAGAAATCCACTCTCCATTATTATTCAGATATTCTATATTAAGAGTATTTATGTCTGATCCATACATATGATACCAGAAACTTACAATAGCTGTATCATGTAAATTCGAAACATCGATACAAGGTGAAGTTAACACCGTTTGGTCACCGGAATATCCATTGCTTGCCTCAGTATAGAGATAAATACCGTTTCCTGTCGTATGATCTCCAACCGGACCGGTATTACTTGAGGAAGTTGTTCCTGAATTAACCATCCAGCTATATGCACTTGAAGTAAAAGGTTCCACCGTCCATTCATTATTTAATACTCCGGGAGCAGGTGTAGGAGAGAATGTTTCAAAGTCCTCAAGATAAGGAGCTTCTATTTCAAAATAATGTAAATTAACAGCTAAAGTATCATTATAATTTATTGTATCGTTTGTTTCAGAAACATAGGTTATTAAATAATAATCACCATTGGCAGAAATATCAACCGGAGTTGCAAAAGAATATAGAAGCGTATCTGCCGGAGCTAATGATTGATTATATGTTTCGGTTATCCATGTAGCACCTGAATCTATTGAATAAGCAAGTGTAAAGTTAGTGGCTGGTTGCAATCCCATATTAATGACTGCAATCTGAACTGTATCTTGTGCAGTATGATTACAAGAGCCGCTTACCGGGTTTATAATTTGTGCCAAACTTAAGTCATAATCCGGTACTTGTTCTACCTTAAAATCATCAATTGAAACATCACCCAAATAATCATCTTTGTATGTTCTGAACCTTACTTGACAGATAGAATCAGGCAAAATATATAGTTTTTGTAACCATGGGTCACTACTTGAATTTTGTTGTTGTCCTACAATAGAATCAAAAGTTATCCAACCGGAAGGATACTTAACATCAAAATATAATGCGGTAATATCAGCACCATACATGTGATACCAATAACTTACTTTAACTAATGAATTTCCTGTAAAGTTAAAACAAGGAGAATATAATGCAGCTTCATTTCCAGTATTCCCGTTGTCGGCTTCTACATATACATATTGTCCTGAACCCGAAGTATGATCTCCGTCTGGGCCGGTACTGTATGTGGGTGTTGAACCGCTAATTAAGAACCAATCATATGATGAGGTGGAAACATTTCTCCAAGAAGAATCCAAAGCTGATAATGAATCAAATGTTTGTAAATACGGTAGATTATTTATTGGTGATGGTGAAATGATAGAAAGAGAAATTGTGTCATTATCTGCTAATTCATCACCAGGGTTATTTACTGCAATCATAACATTATATGTTCCGGGAGTAGAAAAATCAAAAGTATTGTTAAAAGTATAAACAAGAGAATCGCCATTCAAGATAGTATCTATATACGTTTCTGTTGTCCAAGTGTTACCTCCATCAATAGAAACACTTATGTCAAATGTATCCTGAGGCATTGTGCCTTCATTATAAATCAAAACACTAACCACTTGATTTGCAGACAAACAACATTGGAAATTTTCTGGAGACAATAAGGCCAAAGGCATTAAATCATTTTGAGGTTTGTCATAAACCCTGAAGTCATCAAAAGCGAAGCCTTCATAAGTAATGCTTCCATCACTTGTGAAAACAACTCTAAATTTTACACTTGGCTTACCTCCTAATGTATCAAGTTGATGCTTTGCAATTATCCAGCCATTTGAATTATCCCTCCAAGAATTGGATGAGTTATACCAATTATTAGGATCTCCTGTTTGACCAATTGTGTACCAAGTATTGCCTTCATCTGTAGAGACCTGCAAATAAGCACCGTCACAGCAACTTTCAGTATTGTAGTTTATTGCTAATTCCACAATGGGGGTGTCCAAAGAGGTAAAATCAAAACATGGACTAACTACATACCCGAATTCGTCGTTATTATAGTTCCCGGAAAGATTTGTTACCCAAGCATTTTGTCCGGAATAAGCAGAATTTATATTTGTTCCTGAGGGTATTCCAAGTTCAAAAGTAGTAGTTCCCTCGGCATGCCAAGTAGTTGCACTCTCAAAATTATCTAAATAAGGGAATGTATTAAAAGATTCCGGAATAAGCACTTGTGCTGAAATAGTATCGTTTGCCAGATCTCCGTCATTTACCGCACTAACAGCATAAGTTATTGTGTAAGTCCCCGGAGTCGTTAAATCCAGGGTATTTTGAAAAATAAAAGTATCCGTATGAAATGGTAGCAGAGTATCTAAAGTTTCTGTTGTCCATGTAGAACCATCTATCGTATATGATAAGCTTGCATTATAAATGGTATCATATCCGTTTGAAGCAACTAAAACCTTAAGATTATAAACTGATGCCCCGGCACATCCCATATCTCCAATCGGAGAAATGATCTCTTGTGCAACAGCATCAATGGCAGGTTTTTCATAGATCCTAAAATCATCAAAAGCAAAACCTTCATAAGTGACGCTTCCATCACTTGTGAAAACAACTTTAAACCTAACACTTGGCTTCCCCCCGAGAGTATCAAGCACATGCTTTGCAATTACCCATCCGTTAGAGTTACCTCTCCATGAATTTGAAGTACTATTATACCAATTATCTGGATCTCCGTTTTGACCAACTGTGTACCAAGTATTGCCTTCATCAAGAGTAACTTGTAAATATGCTCCATCGCAACAACTCTCTGTATTATAATTTATTGCAAGAGAAACAACCGGAGTATCTAACGAAGAAAAATCAAAACACGGACTTATGACATAGCCATTTTCAGAATTCAAATAATTACTGTCAGCATTTGTTACCCATGCATTCTGTCCGGAATATGCACTATTTAATGAAGTGGTACTAGGTGTACCCAATTCAAAAGTTGTATTACTCAAAGCACTCCAATATTGCGTGGATTCAAAATCTTGTAAATACGGGAATGTTGACACAACAGGTGTCTTTACAACATTAATAACCATAGTATCATTTGCAGGCATTTCATCACCATTAGTATGAATCGCTACTGCAAGTGGATATGTACCGGGAGAAGAGATATTTATAGATGTAGAAAAAGTAAAAGTATCTTGTGCAAAAGGCAAGATAGTATCAACTGTTTCCGTTACCCATGAACCACCATTAAATGAATATGAAATATCGACATTATATAGAGTATCTGTTCCATTTGATTTATAAAGAGTTGAAACATCTACATCATTGGGTGCCGTACAAGACAAATTTTCTTGTGGAGATAAAATTGCTTGAATACTTGCATCAATCGTCATTGGTGAGAAGTCTATACATGTTATGCCGTTTAAACTTGGCTGATTATATGAATACTGTAAATAAAAACCATTAGCATCTGTTATGCCTATTGTAGCACTATTAGCATAATCATAATCAACACTTCCGAAAACTACATCATCATACAAAAACTTTATTTCGTTTGTACTTTCATATAAAATAACTTCAAAAGTTATATTACCACTTTGATATGAATAATGATTCTTTTGGTACCATTCTACCACAACATATCTATTGGGTGCTGTACCAAAAGTATCCCAATAAATTGTCCCACCTGTATATAAATCATCCCAAAAAGGATATACTCCGGGAGTACTCACATTTGAAATATCATCATTAGTTGCCCAAACATCTCCACTACCACCAATTATTAATCCTCCATTATTCCCAACCCTCAGCACATTGCTTGTTACTGAAACCAAAGTAAAATCAAATGGAATCGTAATGTTTTGTTCTCCATCATCCGAAAGAGTAAAAGACTGGACATTTGTCGAGTCTTCCAAATGAATGAACGAAGTATTACACGTGTCGGTCATTGTGTACTGGGCACTTGCCACAAAAGGCATAAACCAACTTAAAAATGCCCCAACAATAAATAAAAATGATAATTTTCTTTTTCTCATATTATGCGATTTTTGGGGTGTAAAGTTAAAATAATTATTTCAGAAACAAAAAAACAGTTATCAATAATTAAAAAAATTAACTTTTTTATAGCGTTCTTTTTAGACAATGTATGACGCTAAACGGTTGCTTTTTTTGTGTACTTTTGTAATAATTTTTGATTAACATTAAAATAATGAAGTTAAAATATTTTCTAGGTTTATTTTTCACCGTTATTGCTTTAATTGTAATCTTTAGCACGTATTATATGTACAAACAATTTTTCAAACCTGTCTCACAAGTAAACTATCCCGTAACTATCTACATCCCCACAGGATCTGACATAAACACCGTTGTAGACACATTGCAAGCAAAAAAATTGGTTAAAAACAAAAAGCTTTTCCTGCTGCTAGCCGATAAGAAAAATTACACAAACAAAATTAAACCCGGTAAATATGTAATTTCAAAACCTATCAACATAAACAACCTTATCAACCTTCTGCGTTCAGGCAAGCAAACACCCGTAAATGTTACATTCAATGCAAGAATCAGAGATTACCGCACACTTGCAAAAAGACTGTCAAAAAATGTAGAACCGACCGAAGAGGAAGTTTACAAATATCTCACTGACAACAATTTCATAAAATCATTAGGCTTCAACAAACAAACATTCTTTGCAATGTTTATCCCCAACACGTACCAAGTTTATTGGAATATTTCCGCAAAAGACTTGATTTTGAGAATGAAAAAAGAATACGATAAATTCTGGGCGTCAAATAACCGTAAAGCCAAAGCACGCAAAATAGGATTATCCCAAGTACAAGTTAGCACACTTGCATCTATCGTTTGCAAAGAAACCACCAAAGATGACGAAAAGCCTGTAATCGCAGGTGTTTATATTAACCGCCTACGCAAAGGAATTCCGTTGCAAGCCGATCCAACGGTAATTTTTGCCAATAAAGCCTGGAATGCCAAAAGGGTAACAAAAAAAATGCTGGAAATTGATTCGCCATACAACACTTACAGGTACAAAGGGCTTCCACCCGGGCCTATATGTATTCCCGATATTGCAAGCATTGATGCCGTGCTTAACTACAAAAAGCATAATTATTTGTATTTTTGTGCAAAAGAAGATTTTTCAGGGTATCATAATTTTGCAAGAACGCTGGGCGAACATTTACGCAATGCAAAAAAATATCAAAGAAAACTTAACCAATTAAAAATTTATAAATAAAACAGTTATGAAAAACGCTTTTCATTCTTACGACATCAGGGGAATCTACGGAAAAGATTTCAACAAAGAAGATGCTTACAAAATAGGATTCTTTTTACCGGAATTGTTAAACACAAATAAAATATTGGTCGGCCGGGATGTCAGAAGCTCATCGGAAGAAATTTTTGAAGCCTTATCATCAGGCATAACGGATGCAGGTGCAGATGTTTACGAAATCGGCCTATCAACAACCCCAATGGTTTATTGGCTTACTGCAAAATACGGATTCGACGCATCTGTGCAAATAACGGCTTCGCACAACCCCAAAGAATACAACGGAATGAAAATTTCCCGCACCAACGCTTTACCTGTCGGTTTTGATACAGGTCTAAACAAATTGCTGGAAATGGCTACAACCCGCGAAATAAATCCGGCACAAACCAAAGGCAAAATAGTAAAATTTGACAAGCGAAACGAATATGTGGATTTTCTTAAAGGATATTTGCCAGACCTGTCAGGTTTGATAATTTCCATTGACGGATCAAATGGAATGGCATATTTGATTTTGCAAGATTTATTGGCAGATTACAATAACCAAATCAATTACATTTTTGAGACTCCCGACGGAACTTTTCCCAATCACGACCCGAACCCGCTTAAAATAGAAAACGTTAAGTGGCTGTCGGAACTCGTAAATAAAACCAAATCCGATATCGGTATAATCTTTGACGGAGATGCGGACAGAGTGATGTTTACCGACGAAAAAGGCAACTTTATTTCTCCTGACTTAATGATTGCAGTAATGGGACATTATTTTATGAAAAACAATGATAATGAAACCGTTAAGGTACTGCAAGACATAAGGACTTCCAAGTCTGTCGGCGAATACCTGACCAAACACTGGCCAAACATAGAAATGCACATTTGGAAAGTAGGCAGGGCACACGCTGCACTTAAACTTCGTGAGATAGACGGACTTTGGGGAGGCGAACTTGCAGGACACTATTATTTCAAAGATTTTTATTACTCCGATTCGGGCATTCTGGCTTCGCTTATTATCCTGCAAATAGTAAAAGAACTTAAGCAACAAGGCAAAACAATAGGTGAATTGATAAATGAAATTTCCAAATACCACAACTCCGGTGAAATAAACTTTAAGATTGAACACAAAAAAGAAGCTATGGAAGCTGTGGTAAATCATTTTACCGCACAGGAAAAGCCGCAAAAAGTTTACGACTTCGACGGTTACAGGCTTGAATATGCCGATTGGTGGTTCAACATCAGACCATCTAACACAGAACCTTATTTGCGTCTGCTAGTAGAAGCAAAAACCGAAGAGTTACTAAAAGCAAAAACCGAAGAAATAAAAAGCATAATTGCCCGCTATGATTAAAATAGGTGTGATTTCCGACACACACGGTATTTTGCCCGAAGAGGTACAAACTTTTCTTAAAGATTGTGACCAGATTTGGCACGCTGGAGACATTGGAGATTACGAAGTAATAAAGAAGCTCGAACAAATAGCCGATGAAGTCCACGCCGTTTACGGAAACATAGACGGTCAAGACATAAGGATTCGATTGCCTGAAGTAGAAACATTCAATGCAGGAGAATTAAAAGTGTTGCTTATGCACATAGGCGGCACTCCGTCAAGATACAGCCCGCAAGCAATTAAGCTGATAAAAAAGTACAATCCCGATATTTTCGTTTGCGGGCACTCACACATTTTGAAAGTAAAATACGACAACAAAAACAACCTGCTTTACATAAATCCCGGAGCAGCGGGCAGAAATGGTTTCCACAAAAGCATTACTGCAATCAGGTTCGAAATACACGGCAAAGAACTCAAAAACATGGAAGTATTGGATATGCCGAGAAGTAAAAATTCAAGCAAATAAATCTTTCATTTTGCTAATCTCACTTCAACCTGTCGATGCTTATTTCACCCCGTTATAAATGACGGCTAAGCAAAATATGGTATTTTTGAATAAATTATAACCAGGCTAAAACCCGTTTATTAACAATTAAATTTCCGATAATTAAAGCGTTGGGGCAGGTCAAAATGGCGGGCATGCCGCGGCGTGAATGGTAAAACATCTGTGAATACGAGGGAAAGTCCGCCGTCAGGCGGATTTTTAACCAAAAAATATGGCAATCGGCATTGGCTTATGCGATTTTTCGTTTTCCGCTTTTCCCGTAGTCGCCATGTTTTGACAGAGCGGGTAGAAG
>JALWKH010000383.1 GCA_026996635.1 Bacteroidales bacterium
AAGGATTAAAATTGGAATACATTTTTGACAACACCTTTAATCTCGGACTCAATCTTTATTCTGGAACAAGGGCAAAAGTTTTCGGTGAATTCTACAATCAACTGTTGGAGAAAAAAACAGATATTTACATTGTAGGCTTTGACTTCCGTCATTATACCAAGATACATAAAAACCTGATTTTGGCAAACAGGATAGCAGGAAGTAAATCATTCGGTAATAAATTGCTTATTTATTACTTGGGCGGGGTTGATAATTGGATAAACCTGTCTAACAGAATACCTACTTTCGACAGGGAAACACCTATAGACTATTCCAAGCCTTATGTTTTTCAAGCCATAGCCACAAATATGAGAGGTTTTATCCAAAATGCCCGTAACGGTACGGCTTTCTTGTTGAGTAATAATGAAATAAGGTGGCCGTTTGTAAGCTACTTTTCACGGAGACCGATAAATTCCGACTTTTTCAGGAACTTACAACTTGTATTGTTTTATGATATAGGCAGTGCTTGGAACGGTGTATCTCCCACCGATAAAGAAAACAAGTACAATACGGATGTTATAAACAACGGACCTGTCACAGTAATTCTGGACAAGGACAGGGCACCCTATGTTATGGGTTACGGATTCGGGCTACGCAGCCGTATATTAGGATATTTTATCCGTGCCGATTGGGCGTGGGGTATCGACGGGGATGTGGCTTTACCAAAAGTTTTTTATTTGAGCTTGAGTTTGGATTTTTAAAGAATACTTGGAATTATTTTCCGAAAAACTCTAAAAGCCATTCTTTTATTTCATCACGGCTGCGGCGAAATGCTTCTAATTTTTCCTCTTCCGTACCTTGAACGTCCGAAGGATCTTTAAACCCCTTGTGAACATAATTTTTACCACCGGGAAAAAAAGGACAAGTCTCTTTTGCGTGGTCACAAACGGTGATTACATAATCAAATGTTTCATTCTCAAACTCATATACGGTTTTCGACCTGTGGTGTGAAATATCTATTCCAAGATCAGCCAATGCTTTAATGGCCTGCGGTTTTACGAATGTAGCTTCTGTACCCGCGCTGTACGCTTCTAGCTTGTGACCCAGATAGTGATTCGCTAACCCTTCCGCCATTTGGGATCTTGCGGAATTGTGTGTACATATAAATAAAACTTTCAACTTGTTTGGCATCTGTTTATTTTTATTTCTTATTGTTCTTGTCACCCCTCTGTATTATCTCCCCTCAAGGGGAGAAATATCGTTTCCTCCCTTGAGAGCCTGTCCCGAATATGTTTCGGGAGAGGCTCTCAAGGGAGTGATTAAAACACAAAATTATTCATTACATTGCAAATTAACCGTTTACAATAAAAACTTTCTTCTCATTAAATCTTATCCGTACCTATATAACTCAAATTTTTACCCTTCAAACTTTTAAGTTGACAAGCAGAATTGCTGCACATACTGCACGGATTTATATCTTTTTTGAAAAGACTTACAACTTTTATCAATCTTCGCACAACAAATCCGAATGCCGAAACAACTATTATCCAGGCAATTATATCATAAATCATAGCAACAAACCTCCTAATTGATAAACCAAAAACCCGAATATCCACGCCAATCCCGTTGTATAAATCATCATAAACACAGGCCAAGTCCAAGTTCCGGTCTCTTTGTAAACCGTGGCTATGGTAGCAATACACGGGAAATACAATAATACGAATACCAAAAATGCAAGTGCGGTTAATTTGCTGAAAACTGGCGTGCCGTCACTTTTTTTTGCAGATTTCAGGGCTTGCTTCAAGTCCTTTGTATCATCGCCTTTGCCGGTGTACAACACTCCCATTGTGCTGACTATTACCTCTTTACCCGAAACTCCTGCAATAATGGCTACTGTTTCCCTCCAGTCAAACCCCAAAGGTTCAAATGCCGGCTGGACTGCACGGCCTATTTGCCCGATGTAAGAGTTATACAAAGTGGTTTCGTGGGTTTCATGTGAATTTTCTGCCGGTCGCGGGAAATAGCCTAAAAACCAAATTATTACCGAAGCCACCAAAATTATACCTCCCATTTTTCGCAAATATTGCAAAGCTTTGTGCCACATGTGCCTCACGGTAGATTTCATAGTGGGCATTCTATACGGCGGCAATTCCATTACAAAAGGTACTTCTTTTTTGTTAAAAAATATCTTTTTGAAAATGATAGCAATCAAAATAGCTACAGAAATACCCAATAAGTACAAAAAGAAAATTACAGAACCTGCCCTGTGCGGAAAAAAAGTTCCTGCAATAAGAATATAAACAGGCAAGCGTGCACTACACGACATAAACGGATTTATCAAAATAGTAAGCAGTCTGTCATTCTTACTTTCTATTGTACGCGTTGCCATTATTGCCGGCACATTACAACCGAAGCCCATAATAAGCGGAATAAACGATTTGCCGTGCAACCCTATTTTGTGCATCAATTTATCCATAATAAATGCCGCCCGCGCCATATATCCCGTATCTTCCATAAACGAGATGAAGAAAAATAATATCAAAATATTAGGCAAAAATACTATAACACTACCGACTCCACCGATAATGCCATCTACCAACAAATCTTTAAGCATACCTGCAGGCAGCACCATTCCAAAAATATCTTTCAGCCATCCGATGAAATAATCAATCCATTCCATCGGATATTTGCCCAACCAAAAAGTTCCTTCGAACATTACAAAAAGAAAGAATAAAAATATAGGGAAGCCTAAAAACTTATGTGTAAGAATATTATCCAGTTTAGTAGTGCCTATATGGGTATTTTTTGTTCCTTCGGTAAAAGTTTCTTTGAGTGCACCTCTTACAAACGCATATCTTGAATTTATGATTAAGTCGTCCACTTCTTTTTCGCTGCCCAAATGCTCTTTTGTTTTTTGTCGGTAGTTGTATGTTTTTTTCCTTATTTGTTTATAATTCTTAAATGACTTTGCTTTTTGCATTATCAGCGGATCCTGCTCAAGCAACTTTATTGCCAAAAAGCGTGGTGACACAGCATTAGACAGCGAACTACGCGTTTTATCTGCAGTTAATTCTTCCGCCAATTCCGAAACAAAACGTTCAATGGGTTTTTGGTACCTGATAGTAACATTTCTTTGGCTGTCGTTTTCGTATGTATCTATTATTGCTTGCAATACTTCGCCAATACCGATTTTCTTGCTGCCTATTGTCGGGACAAATTTTACGCCCAACATTCCGCCAAGCAATTTATAATCAAGATGCGAACCCGTCTTTTGCAGCTCGTCATACATATTCAGGGCGACAACCAATTTCAGATTTGTCTCCAAAAGTTGTGTAGTCAGGTACATATTCCGCTCAAGATTTCCGGCATCCACTACATTCAGTACTACATCTGGAATTTCGGTAATAAGGTGGTCCAGCACAAATTTTTCTTCGGGGGAATACGCCGTTAGCGAATAAGTACCCGGCAAATCGATAAAATTGATTTTGTAACCCTTAAAAGTCGTACTTCCTTTTTTTGCATCTACTGTTACTCCACTATAATTCCCCACGTGCTCAACCGAACCGGTAAAATAATTAAACAGAGTGGTTTTGCCGCAATTTGGATTACCGACAAGTGCAACATTTATTATTTTCTGTTTGTGTGGTTTAGGTTTTGGAGTTGAAAGGTTCTCAACATTGAAAGTTTGGGAAATTTCTTCCGTATCCGATTTATAATCATCAAAATCTTTGCTTACTTCAATCAGTTCAGCCTCACTACGCCTAAGGCTTACTTCAAAGTTCATTATCTTGTAATCAACAGGATCTTGCAAAGGTGCTTGCCTTACCACTTCAATTACCCTGCCTTCTACAAAACCAAGTTCCGCCATCCGTTTCTTAAATTCACGGTGGCCTTTGACTTTGAGTATAACAGCTTTTTCCTTATTTTTCAGTTCCGTAAGCTTCATAAATGCACAGGCAGATTTTGAAACGGTAAAATTACATTAAGCCAAGTAGCTGGCTATAACCTTTTTTAGGTATTTGAGGGGAAGAAAAAATAAAAAAAGCAGCAGGTCTGTAAGCCGGATTCCGTAACTGCTCCACGAGGAAACAGTTCTCCGTCATTTATCTGATGCGGCCTACCCTCCTGCTCGGGCGGGACCACCCTCAAACACAGGTTTACTTGGCCTTGCAGCCCGCAGCCGGTACGGCTACCGTTGTCGCCAACGGTACCGGTGGGCTCTTACCCCACCTTTTCACCCTTGCCGGCATACTCTAAGGTATGCTTAGGCGGTTGTTTTCTGTTACCGGTACTTGCCCTCACGGACAACTCCCGTTTCGGGAGTGCGGTGCCCTTTGCTGTCCGGACTTTCCTCTCCTACCCAATGGCAGAAGCGACGGAACGACCTGCTGCTTATCTTATACTCAAAAACTGGTAAAAAGTTGCTTACCCTACAAACTTTTCTATTTCGGCAGTGATGTTTTCAATCTTTTTGTGCAATGCCATTTTTGACTTATCGTCTTCGAATTTAGATTTTACGCTAATGTAAAATTTAATCTTAGGCTCTGTGCCCGATGGTCTTACGGAAACTTTCGTGCCGTCGTCATACACAAATTGCAACACATTGGAAACAGGAAATCCCAACAACGGTTTTTCGCCTTCTTTGTCAAAAATCTTTTGCAGCTTATAGTCAAATGTCTTTTCTATTTTCAAGCCCGGTAGTTCAAGCGGATTTTTTCGCAAATTTTCCATAATTGCGGCAATTTGTGCGGCACCTTCCGCTCCTTTTTTCACCACATTTATCAAATGTTCGGCGTACAAGCTGTATTCCGCATAAATATCATCCAGCACATCAATCAGTGTCTTGCCTTGTGATTTTGCCCAAGCTGCTGCTTCCGCCAGCAATGCACCTGTAGAGATAGCATCTTTGTCCCGTGTGTAATCTCCTGTCAAGAATCCGTAACTTTCTTCTCCGCCGCAAATGAACCTTTGCTTGCCTTCGTTTAGCCTGATTTGTTCGGCAATGTATTTGAAGCCCGTTAGCACTTCAATGCACCTTACGCAAAACGATTCGGCAATATCACAGAGCAAATCGGTCGTTACGATTGTTTTTACTATGAAATCGGTTGATTTAAGGTCTTTTTTATGCTTTAGTATGTAATAAGTCAGCAAAGATGCTATTTGATTGCCGTTAATCAACTCAATATCACCGTGGTGCTTAACTCCTGCTGCAACCCTGTCGGCATCGGGGTCAGTTGCCAGCACAAGGTCTGCACCTTCTTTTTTGGCAAGTTTTATTGCCAGGGACAATGCTTCCGCATTTTCTGGGTTAGGGGATTTTACGGTTGGAAAATTACCGTCTGGAACGGATTGTTGAGGTTCGGTCATTACATTTTCAAAGCCGAATGCTTCCAATACCCTCGGCATCATTTTTATTCCAGTGCCGTGAATAGGCGTATAAACAATTTTCAAATCTTTTTTCAGATCGGGATTTACTGAAAGCTTTGTGATCTCACTAATGTATGCTTTGTCAATTTCTTCGCCGATAACTGAAATAAGCGTTTCATCTTTGTTGAAGTTTATTTGAGATACGGATTTTATGTTTTTTACTTCAGATATGATGTTTTTGTCGTGTGGCGGTACAATTTGTCCACCGTCTTCCCAATAAACTTTGTAGCCGTTGTATTCTTTAGGGTTGTGCGATGCGGTAATAACTATTCCGCTTTGACATTTCAAATGCCTTACCGCAAAAGAAAGTTCGGGAGTAGGGCGGATATCGTCAAATATGTAAACTTTTATGCCGTTTGCACTCAAAATTTCTGCGGCTGTGATTGCAAACAATTTACTGTTGTTGCGGCTGTCGTAGGCTATTGCCACTTTTATTTCTTTGCCTTCAAACGACTTGTTCAGGTAATTTGCAAGTCCCTGTGTTGCCATTCCAACGGTATAGATATTCATTCTGTTGGTTCCCACTCCCATTATACCACGCAAACCGCCGGTACCAAACTCCAAGTCTTTATAAAAAGCGTCTATCAATTCTTTTTCATCGTTTTCCAGCAGATATTTTACTTGTTTGCGAGTTTCTTCATCAAACTCATTGCCAAGCCAAACTTGTGCTTTTTTCTTTATTTCTTCAATATTCAGTTTCATAGGATTAAGTTTTAATTTTTACATTCTTGTCACCCCTCTGTATCTCCCCTCAAGGGGAGAATTTCCTCCCTTGAGGGAGGATTAAGGTGGGTGATTACTCATTGCTTTTATACCCCAACCTTTTCAAACAACGTTTCAAACCGTTTCGCCAATATGGTATTTCCACACCGTAAATAGTTTTAATTTTTGTTTTATCCAGCACCGAAAAGTGCGGTCTTTTTGCCGGCGTAGGAAATTCTTCGGTTTTTATAGGTGTTACTTTTTTGTCTGTGCCTGCAAGTTCCAAAATATTCACGGCAAAATCGTACCAACTTGCCACACCTTCGTTAGAAAAATGATAAATACCCGGCTTAAAGAAATTGTCTTTAACATCTTTTTCCAAAATATGCAAAATGACCTTTGCCAAATCGGCGGCATAAGTCGGAGTGCCCACTTGGTCGCTTACTATTCGCAGTTCGTCTCGTTCTTCTGCAAGCCTCAAAACCGTTTTTACAAAATTGTGCCCGAAAGACGAATACAGCCACGATGTTCTGATAATTATTACATTGTCGTTATCTTGAATCCGCTTTTCTCCTTCCAGCTTGGTTTTACCGTAAACTCCAGTAGGATTAACTTTATCATCTTCAGTATAAGGAGTGTTTTTCTCCCCGTCAAACACATAGTCGGTAGAGATGTGAATCATTTTCACTTCGGGATTATATTCCAATGCAGCTTTTAGAAGTATTTCGGGGGCATTGGTGTTTACCATTTGTGCTTGTCCGGGTTCGGATTCCGCTTTGTCCACAGCAGTATATGCTGCACAGTTTATTACATAATCAATCGGGTTTTTTGCAAAAAAGCAGAACACAGACCTGTCGTCTGTTAAATCCAGCTCGTCAATATCCACAAAAACAAAGTCCAAAAAAGGAACTGCCGCCGACAGTTCCTTTAGTTCGTTTCCGAGTTGCCCTTTTGCACCCGTAACCAATACTTGCTTATTCATTATGCTTCCGGAATATTTTCAATTACATCTTTCAACAAGTCATAAAATTTCTTAACTGTATCAATTTCAATCCTTTCGTCAGGAGAATGAACATCTCTCAAAGTCGGACCGAATGAAATCATATCCAAATAAGGATATTTTTCAAGGAAAAGTCCGCATTCCAGTCCTGCGTGAATAGACCTTACAACAGGCACTTTGCCGAATAGCTTTTTGTATGAGTTTTCGGCAATTTTCAAGATTTTTGAATCGGGATTCGGTGTCCACCCGGGATATCCGCCATTGTGTTCAACATTTGCACCTGCAAGTGTAAATACAGCTTCGATAGCATTTGCAATATCGTATTTAGCGGAATCTATTTCACTGCGTTGGCTGGTTGTAACTTCAATGGTGTTTTCGTCAATATATTTAACAGATGCCAAGTTTGTGGAAGTTTCTACCAATCCGGGCATTCTTTTGCTCATTGCAATTACTCCGTTCGGTAAGCCGTAAATAGCATTCAGCAAGCGGTCTTTTGTGTCTTCGTCTATCACATATTCAGGCAATTCGTGTGACCCGAGTTCAAGTTTAATGTCGGGTTCCACAATTTTTATTTCGTTTTCAATGTCGGCAATGAATTTGTTGAAATCAGCTCTTGCTTCTTCTTTGTGTTTGTGTGGAACGGTAAATACGGCATAAGCCTCTCTCGGTATGGCATTCCTTAAGTTGCCGCCTTCGAATTTATATAGTTCAATACCGTATTTTTTGTTCATCATCCACAGGTAACGGTTAAGGATTTTAATGGCATTGCCACGGTTTTTGTTAATGTCGTCACCCGAATGCCCGCCTTTAAGTCCTGATATTTTAATTTCGAGAGCTTGGTGGCTTTGCGGTGCCGGTTTGGTGTGGAAGTTAAATTGTGCAACTGTATCTATTCCTCCTGCACAACCGATAAAAATTTCACCTTCGTCTTCAGAATCCAAGTTCAACAAAATTTTACCTTCAAAAAATCCTTCTTCCAGATTGAACGCACCGGTAAGACCTGTTTCTTCATCTACAGTAAACAGTGCTTCTATCGGACCGTGTTTTACGCTGTCGTCAATTAGTATTGCCATTTGGGCTGCCATTCCTATACCGTCATCAGCTCCCAGGGTAGTGCCTTCAGCCGTTACCCAACCGTCTTCTATTTTCACTTTTATAGGGTCGGTATCGAAATTATGCGGCACATCGCTGTTTTTTTCGCAAACCATATCCATATGGCTTTGAAGCACTACAGGTACACGGTTTTCATACCCCGGAGTTGCAGGCTTTTTCATAAGCACATTGCCTGCCTTATCTGTTTTTACTTCTATGTTATGATTTTTTGCCCATTCTATAAGGAAGTTTCTTATTTTTTCTTCCTTTTTGGAACATCTCGGTATTTTGGTAATTTCGTCAAAAATTTGCCAAACGAGTTTCGGTTCCAATTCTCTTATTGTTGTTGCCATTTTTTTATGTTTTTTGTTATCCTTTGCAAATGTAATTATTAAAATTAAAAAGTGGTAGAGTTGGAGTAGATTATTGGAGATTTCTTATGTTAAAAAAAGGCTGCCTCTTGCAAAGACAGCCTCTTTTTCCGGTAAGTATTCCTTTAATTAAAACCTTACGCCTACTGTAGCGGTAAAGTAATTAAGAGTTTGATTAGCATTAATGGCACTTACCGGTTTATCTGTTAGTTTGTATGGATAAATTACAGCATTCTTTTGTGTCATTGAATATGTCAAATCAAGATACAAACTTTCTCCTCTTATTCTTATGCCGCCGTTGTAATTAAGGGCGTAGAGGTTTTTGTCCGATTTATAAGGACTGGAGTAATATCCTACACCACCTCTTAAAGCAATTATTCCGATATTGTATTCAACACCTCCTCTGATATTAAGCCCCCAAGTATAAAGATCCGCGATATTGCTGTTTTCTGTTGTGAAATTGTAATCATCGCTTTTAAGTCTTGCACTACCGTAATTTACACCTTCAATATCAAGTGACAATACCCCGTTTTGTGAAAAAACAAACCCGATAGAACCGATATATCTGGCAGGAGTTATAAGACTGTAATCGTATTTATTTCTTGATGATGAATAATCAAAAGAACTTGTGTCATAGTGGGTATTGATTCTTGTATAATAATCATCTTCCATACTGAAAAATGTCGGTGTATGAATTGCCAATCCTACACGGAACAAACGGTTAATCTTATATAATAATCCGAATTTAAGATTTGCACCTGTACCTTCCGTATTTAAGTTATCGGTAAAAGTGAAATAATAGAAATTAGGTATTGAATCATATTGATCGGCTTCAGTGATGATTTTTTTGTGGGAATAGTTTATTGTTTGGATATTAAAAGACGCACCGAGGTATAATTTATTTTCATAGTTTCCTGCAAAAGCGAAATTAAATTCCCCGATTCCGCCTTTAGTTGTTTGTTGGTATGATTGCAGTTCCCCGTATTTGCCATTATAGACGTTGTGGTATGTAGAAACTGTACCCGGCACTGTGTCAATCAAATAGGTGTCGAAAGCAAGGCCTTCTTCAAATTCGTACAAAGCATTAGGCGGATTACCGTTAGCCATTTGTACAAAATAATCTGTCAAAGAACTTGTTTTATTTATTCCTTCGGCGTTAATGTCGTTTCTGAAATCAGCCAAGCGATTATATGTTACTGCAAAGTTTGTGTTAATCCATCCCTCTTTTTTATCATCCGAACTGAAAGTAAGTACCAAGCCCAAATTGTTGAATTGAACACCATATGAAAAATCGTTAAGTTTATTATCCAAATATGACGAATTTGTATTGTTAAAAACAAATGTTGGGGTAATTGTAAATACAGAGTTGTGCCTGTAAACTCCAAGACCTGCCGGGTTTTGTGCCGTTAAACTAAGGTCTGCACCCAATGCTCCGAAACCTCCCCCCATTGCCGAGAACCTGGCAGTTCCCATAGGTGTAAGGAATGAATATCTTAACGCATCATCTTCGTTTTGGGCAAACAGCCCTAATCCTGTTGTCAGTAAAACTAATATTGCAACAACTTTTTTCATAATTATAATTTTTTATTGTTAAACAACTGAATTATCTTCTGTGACCACCACCAAAACCGCCACTA
>JALWKH010000384.1 GCA_026996635.1 Bacteroidales bacterium
TACGGATACTGCCGCGGTTTTTTCTGTAGTTGAGAAGTACAAAGACACTTCTACAAAAAAAGAACGCGAAAACTCATAATGGATAAAATGAAAGGCAGCAAAAGTGATACAGTAATATTTACTGGGCACTTTATTCCATTTGATGATAATGTGGAGGGGCAATTGAAAAATTGGTATGTTGACCATGTTATCATAAAACTTACAAATAGGAAAAAAGTTTTAATAATTGATAAGCATAACAATGTAGTGACACATATTAAAAAGAAAAAAACGAAATGGCACAGTAATAACAGTTTTGAAATTAGTAGAGGTGTAAAAAGGTTGTATATAAACAAAGACACCGGAGAAGAATTATTTAATGAAATATTAAAGTATAGGGGTGTTATTGTTGATCCATTATTTTAATGTTGAACAAAAACTTATTATATTTATCCCGTTGTAAATCAATCTGAAAAATAAAGAAATGAAACAGCTATTATTAATCCTTTTGTTATCAATCGGGATTGTAAAAGTTAATGCACAAACACCGCCTGTGGTTTATGTGGCAGGTGACGGTTCAGGAGATTTTAATGCTTACGGAGATACTGCACAAGTCGCAATCAATCAAGCACTGGATTATGTGGCATCACATCCCGGGTTTACAACTGTTTACTTAAAAGGTCCTCATACTTATTATATCAATGATCCGATTTTTATATCGAGTAATACTATTTTGACCGGAGACAGTACTGCAAAAATAGAGCTCAAACCTAATGTCGGGTGGTGGACAAGAAACAAACCCATGATTGCTCAGAAAGGTAGAATAACCCAATGGAACGCATGGGGTGATTACGGTGACAGCATCGCTAATGTTGAAATTTACGGTTTTGAAATCAGTGGCGGCTTGGTTCAAGAGGAGCCTTCCGGTTCCGAGTACATACCAATTATCCATTTTTGTTATCCGCATAATGTTTCCATACACGATATGCATATTCATGACAGCCGTTGGGATATTATTCGGTTTACAAGTTCAGGCGGACCTAACGGTGATACCAAGCAAGATTGTAACAACACCAAGGTTTATAATAACAAAATAGAATATTCCGGTCATGAGGGAGTTTGTTTTGTCGGTTTGAAAAATTTTCAGGTTTACAATAATTTCATTTATTCTACGAGAACTAATTGCGGTATAAGATGTAAAGATGATGATGTTTTTGATGTTTACAATAATGTCATCGGGAATGCACTTGCAAAATATTCAAGCGGTTATGCCGGTATTTTTGTTGAAAATCAGTACACACCGTTAACGGAACATGCGGAAATTTACAATAATGTAATTTATGGGAAAAACGGAGGCATACACCTTGGTAGTGACGAACAAGCGGGAAGTGAACCTTATCCTTTCGGTACAAGAAAAAATGTTCACATTCATCACAACATAATTTATAAAACAAAGATAGATACCGAATCGTCTGGATTCATTATGGAAGGAGGTATTTCCATAGCAGGATATGACAGTACTCTGATAGAACATAATATAATTGATGGAAGTGCAACTGACGGTATTATTTTCAATACCAGGTTGGCAGATGGTACGGGATACCACACAATAGTCAGGAACAATATTATAATGAATATAACCGACACGGCATTAAACAATAGGGATTCTACTATCAATACTTTTGTTGCCGACAATAATCTTTTGTTCAATAACGGTGTAAATTATGCTAATACCGTGTCTTCAACCGATATATACGAAGACCCGTTGTTTGCAACAACTCACAGTACACTAAATCAATGGCACCACATTGTCGCCGTGTATGATAATTTGACGGAAACCATTAAAATTTATGTGGATGGAGTAGAAGATATAAGCAGGAAATTACCGGGTTTTGGAAATATGGCAAGCAATACGGATAATTTGATTCTTGGGTTGTATGGCAGTGACGGCTATACGGGTATAATGGATGAATTGGCTATATGGAACAGGGCACTGAGTGATAACGAGGTTAGCAGTTTGTATAACAATGGGGCGCCGGTAGAAATTTCAGGAAGTTTAACTGACGGGTTGCAAGCATACTTAAAAATGGATAATAGTTGGGATGATGCAAGCGGAAATAATTTTAATGCAGAAGCAAGTTCAGCAACCTTTACAACCAATGCCATACTTGGGTCTCATGCGGGATTGTTCGACGGCACTACAGGAGTTCAATATCCGTCAGCGCTTTCTACTGCCAACGGCATAACCATTTCCCTTTGGACATACAGGACAGGTCAGATAAATGATTTTCAGCCGCTCGTAAGCAAGGGAGATTTGTCTGATCCCAATTCTTTTAATTTGTATTTTACACAAGAAAGTGTGGAGTTTGATGTGGGTGACG
>JALWKH010000385.1 GCA_026996635.1 Bacteroidales bacterium
AAATTATCTTATATAGATAAAGGTATTATTATTCCGTCTGTTCATTTGGGATATAAAATAGGTTATAATTTTAAAAAAATAAAGGAGTGTGAATGATAAATTGGGATAAGCTAGACAAATATGTTTTTTTATGTTAGATTTGGGTAAAGGATGTAATTTAAATAAAGAAAATATGAAAAATTTTGTTGCTATTTTTTCTTTGTTTATGTTGTTTTTTGTGGTGAAAGTTGATGCTCAAGAAATAAATTCTGAAAAAGAAAATTCGTACAATAGTGTTAGCAACACTCATAAAAGTATTATTTTATATACAAATCCATTACAAATGTTTTTTTATGGGGAATATCAATTGGGAGTAGAAAAAGAAAAAACAGATAAATATTCATATGTTTGGGGAATTGGATTAATTTACAGAACAAAAGAAACAAATAGAAAATTAATAATTGTGCCTACTATGGTGTCGGATTATTACGAGGGAATTAATTTATTTGCAGGGGTAAAGCAATTTTTTTACAATTATTTTACTGTAACTAATATGATATATGTTAAATATGAAAAGGATTTTAATTTTAATATTGTAGATGGTTATCTTTATGATAGATTTTTAGGTTTATCTGGAAGTTATTATTTTTTTAATAAAAAAGTAACTAGAGATAAATATGTGTTAGGGTATAAATTTCTACAGAATATAAAAAATAAAAAAACAAAAGGATTTATTTGTAATTTTTATGGGGGTGGGGGAATTCATATTAAATATTGGAAAACATCTCCTTACGAGATAGCCGGTGAAATAATTCATGATGAAAAATTACTACCGGAAATTACAATTCATTTAGGTTTTACTATTGGTTACAATTAATGTTACTATTCTGCATTCTTTGAATAATACCCGAATTTTTCCTTTTTCAGCTTTTTCACTTCTTCGTAAATGGTGTGTCTTAATTTGTCAATATTAAGACCGGTTTTTGCCGACACAAACACACTTTTTTCGGATTTGGCAAGCCACGATGCTTCCAGATTTTCCAGAATTTTGTCGTTAAATCCTTCTATCAAATCAACTTTGTTGAACACATAAATAACGGGCTTGTCGGCAGCGTTGATTTCCATCAAAGTTTTGTTTACCGTTTCAATCTGTTCTTCGTACGACGGGTGCGAAATATCCACTACGTGTAACAACAAATCGGCTTCGCGCACTTCGTCCAAAGTCGATTTGAACGATTCTATGAGTGAGTGTGGTAATTTCCTGATAAATCCTACAGTGTCGGAAAGGAGGTAAGATGTGTCGTTGTAATTTATCCTCCTTACCGTTGTGTCAAGGGTTGCAAACAATTTGTTTTCGGCAAATACATCGGCTTTGCTCAAAATACGCATCAGCGTGGACTTGCCTACATTTGTATAGCCGATGAAAGCTACCCGCACAAAACCTTCGCGGTTGCTGCGTTGTATGGCTTTTTCCTTGTCAACTTTTTTCAACTTTTCTTTCAGGCGGGAAATAATTTTCTGAACGATACGGCGGTCTGTTTCCAACTCTTTTTCACCCGGTCCGCGCAAGCCTATACCGCCTTTTTGCCTTTCCAAGTGTGTCCACAAACCCGTAAGCCTAGGCAACAGGTATTGATATTGTGCAAGTTCCACTTGTGCTTTGGCGTGGGCTGTTTTTGCCCTTCTTGCAAATATATCGAGAATGAGGTTTGTTCTGTCTATAGTCCTTTTTTTCAGTAAAGTGTCGATGTTTCGTTGTTGAGTGGGAGTGAGCTCGTCATCGAAAATTATTATGTCGATATCGTTTGTGTCAGCATATAGCTTAACTTCTTCCAACTTCCCTTTGCCTATAAAATATGCAGGATTAGGGCGTTCTACCCGTTGTAAAAAGATTTTTTTTGTTTCTACTCCGGCCGTTTCTGCCAGAAACCTTAATTCTTCCAAATATTCTTCGGCTTTTTCGCGTGGTTGTTTACTTGAAAATGTTCCTATCAAAATTCCCTTTTGTGCCGTAATGGGCGAAATAGGATTTTTCATGCTCATTCCCAAATCCTCCTGTTTCTTCTGATATTATCGTACAAAGCACCCGATAGATTATGAAATAAATCCCTTATTATAGTTTCGTCAGGTGGGAAACCGGCAGGTGCATTCTGCAATAATTTTCTTACCCTGTCGTCAAGAACTCTTAAGTCTCCGTCAGCCCGTGCAAATGCATATTCAAAATGCTGGTCTGCACCAATGGGTGATTTTTTTATTAAGTTTTGTGAATATCCGTCAATGTAAAATACTGTGGCTTTAATAAATCCGTCTTTTTTCAAGTGGGTTTCTTTAACTATACATTTTGCTTTGCCCATTATCGGGTGTGTTACAGGC
>JALWKH010000386.1 GCA_026996635.1 Bacteroidales bacterium
CCTATTGTGTCAGCTTCTCGAGCTGTTTTGGCTTGCAATGCCATGGCTCTACGCAACCAATAACCGATACCGCCATCGGTCAATTCGGGTTGATCTTCTCTAGAACGACATGCGTCTGATACAATGGTAACTCCATATTCATTTTGATAAGAATCTGAAAATTCCATTCCGGGCATTTCCAACCAAATCATGGCAAATGTTGTAGGCGAAAGGTGAAGGGCACCTCCATTTTTCATCTTGACTTCAATGGAATCTTTACTTTTAACCCGAGGCACTTTATACAAATTAACCGTTTGGTCACCACCGTCATCTTCGTTATGTGCCAGCATAACCGACTCGTCATCTGTGGCATATTTTCCTGCCAACACAGTAAAACAATTAAAATTGTCTTGTGCAAAAATGGGAAAAGACAGTAAAAAAAGCCCTACAAGAATAAAAGCTCTCATAATATATTATTTTAGTTGAAAACAAATTTACAAAAAAACAATTACCACACGAGAAAGCACATTTGATAACCATGTTGAAACAAAATAATAATAAAAACACCTGTCTATAAATTGGAATTATCAACGAGCCAGCAACTATCAATCAAATTAATACCCTACCTGTTAATATTGCGGTTTTATCCTTAATTTTGCATTTTGAAAAAGTACTATATGCGAAAACAAGAACATAAAATCGAATTAATGGCACCTGCCGGAAGTTGGGAAGCCCTGCAAGCTGCCATCGATAACGGTGCAGATTCTATATATTTCGGTGTAGAACAACTCAATATGCGAGCGATGTCGAGCATCAATTTTGAGCTAGATGATCTACCCGAAATTGTCCAACGTTGTCAGCAAAACGGTGTCCGGTCTTACCTTACCTTAAACACAATTGTTTACGACCATGATTTGTTAATGGCAAAAAAACTGATTCAAGCTGCCAGAGATACCGGAGTAAGCGCCGTGATTGTGGCAGACCAAGCTGTGATGTTTATGGCGCGCGAAGCCGGATTGGAAGTACATATTTCTACCCAAATTAATGTAACAAATGTTGAAACTTTAAAATTTTACAGCACATTTGCTGATACCATGGTACTCAGCCGTGAATTGAGTTTGCGGCAAGTCAAACATATTACTGAACAAATTGAAAAACAACAAATTAAAGGACCATCCGGACGCTTGATTGAAATTGAAATATTCGGGCATGGTGCCTTATGTATGGCTGTTTCGGGTAAATGTCACATGAGTTTACATACCTATAACTCATCTGCCAATAGAGGGGCGTGTAAGCAAAATTGTCGTAAGCCCTATATCGTTATTGATAAAGAATCGGGGATTGAATTGGAAATTGACAATGAATATATTATGTCACCTAAAGATTTAATGGTACTGGATTTTCTAGACCAAGTCAAAGATGCCGGTGTTAAAGTTCTAAAAATAGAAGGGCGCGGACGGGCGCCCGAATATGTAGCAACTACTGTCAAATCCTATCGCGAAGCTATTGATGCTTTATACGACAATAGTTTTACACCGGAACGGGTTGAAAAATGGGTCGAACAGCTTGCTACAGTTTACAACCGGGGATTTTGGAGCGGTTATTATCTCGGTAAAAAATTGGGAGAATGGACTACGCCCGGCTCACATGCCACACAAAAGAAAATCTATTTGGGAAAAGGTTGGCATTATTATCCCAAAGCCAAAGTGGCAGAATTTAAACTCGAAGCTTTTGACCTGAAACAAGGGGATAAAATCTTGATTACCGGACCGACTACAGGCGTGATTGAAACCATAGTTGACCAAATGTATGTCAATGACCAACCCGGCACACAGGCGCAAAAAGGCGATGTGGTCTCTATCAAAATAGATAAAAAAATACGGCTTGCCGATAAATTGTACAAATTAGTTAAGAATACGGTTTAAAAAATTTGACAGCTAATACTTATTAAACCCTACTACCGCACGAATCCTCTCGTGCGGGTGGTATGGAACGTGATACAATCGAGCGCCAACGGGGGTATAAATATTTTAAATATTGCAAAAATTTTTTAAAACAGCTATATTTGCATGATAGTTGTATTATGAATACCGCATAAGATTTAAATCTTTCAAAAATTGTCGCCTTATGAAAACAGATAACATTATTATCGTACAACCGCAAACAGATGATCAGATGAATGCCATAAAAGCCTTTATGAAAGCTCTTAAAATAAAGTTTGAGGTTGCAAAAGAAAATTCTTACAATCCTGATTTTGTTGCTAAAATTGAAAAAAGTAAAAAGGAATTTGAAAATGATGATTTTACTCGTGTTGAAAAAAATGATTTAAAAAATTTTTTGGGATTGGAATAATGACTTATCATTA
>JALWKH010000387.1 GCA_026996635.1 Bacteroidales bacterium
ACGCAAGCAGCATTAAACCCCGGTTTTGTTGACGAAGCTTCACGGACATTCGGTGCTTCTACCATAGTAGTTTGTATGGATGTAAAAAAGCAATTTTTCGGTGGATATAAACTGAAAATTTATTCCGGTACAAAAACGGTAGATTTTTCTCCGGTGGAATTTGCAAAACTTATGGAAGAGAAAGGAGCCGGCGAAATTATAGTCCAGTCGATAGACCGTGACGGGACAATGAAAGGTTACGATTTGGAATTGATAAAAAGTATTTCTGAGGCGGTAACAATTCCGGTTATTGCATTGGGTGGTGCAGGTAGCTTTGAGGATTTGAAGGTTGCTTACAAAAAAGCTTATGCCAGTGCACTTGCAGCCGGAAGTTTATTTGTTTTCAAAGGCAAAAACAGAGGAGTGCTCATAAATTATTTTGACAGGGAAAAACTTAATTTGTTGAAAGATGAAAATTGAAAATACTGAATACAAGCGATGTGCAAGGTGTGTAATGGATACAACAGATCCTGACATAACTTTTGATAAAAACGGTTACTGTAATCATTGCACAAATTACATAAATAATATATCGAAGTATACTTACAAGGGGCAGGAGACAGATGAGAAGTTGAAATTGCTTGTTGAAGAAATAAAAAGAAAGGGAAAAGGCAAAAAGTATGATTGTGTAATAGGTGTAAGTGGAGGTGTGGATAGTACATATGTGGCTTATCTTACAAAAAAACTCGGGTTGAGGGTGCTTGCCGTTCATATGGATAATGGTTGGGACACCGAAGAGTCGGTGAAAAACATCAGGCAGGTTATCGAAAAGTTAGGCATTGATTATGAAAGTTATGTGCTGGATTGGGAGGAATTTAGAGATATACAATTGGCATTTATTAAGGCATCGGTGCCGGAAGTGGAGACGCCTACGGATATGGCTATACCTGCCGTTTTGCACAAAATAGCGAGCAAATATGGGGTTAAATACATTATTAGTGGTGGCAATTTTGCTTCTGAAGGTATTTTGCCTAAAATATGGCAATACAATGCTAAAGACCTTGTTTATTTCAATGTTATAGTCAAAAGATTCGGACCAAAAAGAATTAAAAACTTTCCTAAATTCGGTTTGTTGCACGAAGCATATTACAAATTTGTCAGAGGCATAAGAATTATTTATATTTTGAATTATGTGCCTTACAATAAAGAAGAGGCAAAAAATACGCTACAAAAAGAATTGGGCTGGGCAGATTACGGAGGAAAACACCACGAGTCGCGAATTACTGCGTTTGTACAGTCGTATTGGATGCCGGTCAAGTTTAATATTGATTACAGAAAAGCCACTTATTCATCGATGATTTGCGAGGGTTTGATGACTAGGGAAGAAGCTTTGGAATTGTTAAAACAGCCGCCCTATGATGAGGAAAAAATCGAAAATGATAAAAAATATGTAGCAAAAAAGTTTGGTATAAGCCTTGAAGAACTCGAGGAATACATAAACCGTCCACCAAAGTTTTACAAGGATTATCCGAATAATGATAAATGGTTGAATAGGTTTTATAATTTGTACAGAAAAATGTTTCCCAAAAAATGGTAGTTAAATTATAGTTTAATCATCGGTGAATTAATTCACCAAAAGTCATAACCGTTGGGGAATTTTTTCCCTAAAAGTTATAACTTTTAGGGATTTTTTTCACGAAAAGTATTAATTTTGCGAAAAAAAATTATGTATAAAAGAATATTGGAACATGAAATAAAAAAAAGAATAGGTTCCGGTAAAGCAATTATTTTGATAGGTCCCAGACAAGTCGGTAAAACAACTTTGATAAAAACTGTTCTTGCTGATAAAGATTTTTTATTTTTTGACGGCGATGACCCGACAGTGCGCACTTTGTTGACAGAACCTAACACTGAACAAATTCGTTCAATTATCGGTAAGCATAAGTATGTTTTTATTGATGAAGCTCAAAGGATTAAAAGTGTCGGGCTAACAATGAAGATAATCACGGATAGATTTAAAGATGTACAGTTGTTTGTTACCGGTTCATCTTCATTTGATTTGTCAAATAAGATAAATGAACCACTAACCGGACGAAAATGGGAGTATAGGCTCTATCCTATATCTTGGGAAGAATTTGAATCGCATCACGGATATTTGTATGCAGAACAGCAACTTGAAAACAGATTGTTGTATGGAATGTATCCGGATGTGTTGAATAATCCGGGCGATGAGATTAGTATTCTTAAAAATTTGGTTAGCAGTTATTTGTATAAGGATGTACTTTCGTTTGGTGGTGTACAAAAGCCTGATGTTTTGGAAAAACTTGTACAAGCATTGGCTTTGCAGGTTGGTAGCGAAGTAAAT
>JALWKH010000388.1 GCA_026996635.1 Bacteroidales bacterium
ATTAATGGTATGGTTGTCTTTGATTTTGGGTTATGTAGATTTGTTTTTGGCTGATAAAGAGTTTTTACTGGGAGGATTATACGGTTATTCTATTAATTTATGGTTGGCTTCGTTCATTGGGAATATCGGAGTAGTTGCTCTCTGGACATTAGTATCGTTTTTAGTGATAATAAACATCCACGATAAATTCTGGAATGCTATTCATAATTTATTCTATTCCGAAAGGGATAATGAGAAAAAAGATAAGATAGAGGAATCACCGGCAGTAAGTGATGACAGTAATCTTGAACAGGAGGAAAATTATCAAGCAGAAGAAAATGTGCTTGTGAATGAAACGCCTGTAAGTGAGACCGCAAAAAGTGAAGATGATATTCAAGAAGGGGAAATTGTTTTAGAGGAAAATGAAAAAAATAATTTGGGTGATAAAAAGGTAGAGGGTGTAGAAGAGCCTGATTTTGAGATAAATATAGAAGAAGAACCTCAAATAAGGGATGGAGACCACATTACCGTAGATACGATTTTTGATCCTACCCAAGAACTGTCAGGTTATAAATTCCCGACTATTGATTTGCTGAATGATTACAATCAGTCTGCTACCGTTGATCAAAACGAAATTCAAAATAATAAAACAACCATAATTGAAACCCTGAAGAATTACAATATAGAGATTACCAAGATTACGGCAAATGTTGGTCCTACCGTAACAATGTATGAGATAAAACCTGCTCCGGGTATAAAAATAAGCCGTATAAAAAGTTTGGAAAATGATATTGCTCTCAGCTTGTCTGCTCTCGGTATTCGCATAATAGCCCCTATTCCCGGTAAGGATACAATAGGAATTGAAGTTCCGAATAAGAACGCTCAAATTGTGGCAATGAAAACATTGCTAATGTCCGAAGATTTTCAGAAGTTTGACGGGGAATTGCCCGTTGTGTTGGGTAAAACAATTGATAATAAGATATTTACTTTTGATTTGGCATCTATGCCTCACTTGCTTGTTGCAGGTGCTACGGGTCAAGGTAAGTCTGTGGGGCTTAATGTTATTTTGGCTTCATTACTATACAAAAAACATCCAACCCAGCTTAAATTTATTCTGATTGACCCCAAGCAAGTAGAATTCTCACTGTACAATGACTTGAAAGACCACTTTTTGGCAACAATGGACGAATATGCCGAAGATTATGTGATTACCGATACCGACCACACTAAAAGGGTACTGCTCAGCTTGGTTACAGAAATGGAACTCAGGTATAATTTGCTCAAGAAAGCCCGTGTACGTAATATCAAAGAATACAACGAGAAGTTTTTTAACCGAAAACTAAATCCGCAACAAGGACACAGGTTTTTGCCTTATATAGTTATTGTTATAGATGAGTTTGCCGATTTGATAATGATGGCGGGTAAAGAAATAGAAGTTCCTATTGCCCGTATTGCACAAAAAGCCCGTGCGGTAGGTATGCATATGATAATAGCTACCCAAAGACCTTCCACCAATGTGATTACAGGATTGATAAAGGCTAATTTCCCTGCCCGTATTGCATTCAGGGTAACTTCCAATGTTGATTCACGAACCATTTTGGATTCGCCTGGGGCAGAAAAGTTGATAGGGAAGGGGGATTTACTGTTTTCAAAAGGATCAGGCTTTATTCGTGTTCAGTGTGGATTTTTATCTACCGAAGAAGTGGAAAGGATTGTGGATTTCATAAAGGAACAACCGGGGTTGAGACCTTTTGTGCTTCCTGAACCTGAAGACGAAGAAGGTGGTGGAAGTGGTAAAGAAAAAGCATCTCTTGACGACTTGGACCCATTGTTTGATGAAGTTGCCAGGTATGTGGTGGAAAGCCAGTCGGGTTCAACTTCTATGATACAACGGAAGTTTTCGGTAGGCTTTAACAGAGCCGGTAAAATAATGGACCAGCTTGAGGCGGCTAAAATTGTAGGTCCGGCAATAAATGGTAAGCCTCGGAAGGTGCTTGTTAATGATATGTATGTTTTGGAACAAATTTTGAATGATTTACGGTAAAAATTAATTTAGTATGAAAAAGTTAGGATTTTTAGTAATTTTTGTTTTTGCGTTTTCTCTTGTTTATTCCCAGCAAAGTGATGAAAAAGCTTTGAAAATTTTGGATAAGGTTTCTCAAAATATGAAAACCTACAAAACTATTTATGCGGAATTCGGTTTGGAATTGAAAAACAGCCAAGAAAATGTGGATGATAAGCGTGGCGGTAAGATTTGGATTAAGGGGAATAAGTATAAAGTGGATATGGGGAATGTTCAAACTTATTTTGACGGTAAAAATGTGTGGACTTATGTGAAAGAATCTAATGAAGTGAAT
>JALWKH010000389.1 GCA_026996635.1 Bacteroidales bacterium
GTTAAAAAAGAATGCAATCTTGCTTCTACGGCATTACAAAAATTTGCATCATTGATGAGGCAGATTATTGAAAATTCAAGGGAAGAATATGTATCGTTGCGTGAAGAGTTGGAAACAGTGGAAAATTATTTGGAAATACAAAAAATGAGGAAAGGGTCTTTTGATTATGAAATAATAATAGACGAAAATTTGGATATTGATGAAATTGAGGTGCCGCCTATGTTGTTGCAACCTTTTATTGAAAATTCGATAAAACATGCATTCCCCGATAGCAATAAAGAGAATAAAATAACAGTGAAAATAGAGAAAAAAGGAGATAGCCTGGTTTATTTGGTAATGGATAATGGCATAGGTTATGATAAGTCGCTGGAGATGAAAGAAAAAGAAAAATCAGCGCACAAATCTTATGCAATCGGCATAACCGAAGAAAGATTGAGACTTTTGTACAGAAATAAGAAAAAAATACGCTTTGAAATTTCAGATTTACAAAAAATTGACCGAAATTTGCACGGTACGATGGTAAAATTTTATTTGCCATTAAACTAATATAAGTCATTATGAGAGTATTTATCGTTGAAGACGAAAAGGAATCTCTGGATTATTTAAGAAGTATTATTGATAATACTTGTGATAATTTTAATGTAGTAGGTAATGCAGCCTCGGTAACAGAAGCCGTTGATAAAATAAATGATACAAAACCGGATTTGGTTTTTATGGACATAGGGTTACCGGACGGTACAGGATTTGACATCTTGGAGAAGCTGGATTACAAAGATTTTTGGTTGGTTTTTGTTACAGCGTATGATAACTTTGCTCTTAAAGCTTTTAAAGTTAATGCGATAGATTATTTACTTAAACCCATAAATATTGAAGAATTTAAAAATGCCATGGAAAAAGTAAAAAGCATGTCTTCTTTGAGTAAAGAGACCGTGAAGATTTCAAATCTTCTGAATTATATTAAGTCTCCCGAGAGAATCAACCAAATTTTGGTAAATACATCTGATAATTTGTATGTACTCAATTTGCACGATATCCTTTACTTAAAATCTGAAAGTAACTATACTAAATTTTTCACTGCCGATTTGAATGAAGAAATTATTGTATCACGCACTTTGAAAGATTACGAAGAAATATTGAAAGACCATAATTTTATCCGTACGCATAATTCATATTTGGTAAATTTAAGTTGGATTGCAAAGATAATTAAGAAAGAAAATGTTGTTGAATTAAAAAATGGTGTAAAGGTTCCTATCTCCGCACGCAAAAAAGAAGTTGTCGTAAAAGAATTAAACAGGTTTATTAAGGGTTAGAGTAGTGCTTTGAGCATTTTTCCTGTCAATGAGTTATCGTTTTTTGCAACATCTTCCGGTGTTCCTTCTGCTACTATCTTGCCACCGTCTTTTCCTCCTCCCGGACCGAGATCAATTATCCAGTCGGCACTTTTTATTATTTCGGGGTTGTGCTCGATTACAATGATTGAATGCCCTCTTTTTATCAGGTCGCCAAAGGCTTTCAGGAGTTTTTCCACATCATAAAAATGCAGTCCCGTAGTAGGTTCGTCAAAAAGAAAAAGTGTGGGATCGGATTTTTCTTTGCTGAGGAAATAAGCAAGTTTTATCCGTTGGCTTTCGCCACCGCTTAGTGTGGAGGAAGATTGTCCGAGTTGCAGATAACCTAAACCCACATTTTGCAGGTAAGTCAGTTTTTTTACAATATTTTTTGCAAGTGTTGATGTTGTGTCTGCGGAGAAGAATTCTATTGCTTCTGAAATGGTCATTTCCAGCACATCGCTGATGTTTTTGCCACGATATTCAATTTCCAGCACTTCCTCTTTGAACCTTTTTCCTTGACAAGCCTCACATACCAGGTAAACATCAGCCATAAATTGCATATCAATCTTGATGATGCCTTCACCTTTACAAGTTTCGCAGCGTCCGCCTTCTACATTAAACGAAAAATGCTTCGGGTCAAATCCGTTAAACTTTGCACGCGGTTGTTCGGCAAATAGTTTTCTTATATCATCGTAGGCTTTGAGGTATGTAGCCGGGTTTGAACGGCTTGATTTTCCGATTGGCTTTTGGTCAACATATTCAATGTGTTTAATCAGGTGCAAATCGCCGCCGAGGGATTTGAATTTGCCTGTCTCTTGCAATTCTTGTTTCACATGGTTGCGGACTGCTTTGTACAGCACATCATTTATGAGGGTGGACTTACCGCTACCGCTAACACCTGTGATTACCGTAAGCACATTAAGCGGGAATTTTACGGTTTTGTCTTCAAGTTTCAAGTTGTGCTCTGCTGCACCTGTGAGTGTTATATAG
>JALWKH010000390.1:0-597 GCA_026996635.1 Bacteroidales bacterium
CAGAAAATCAGCTCAATAATACTTATTCCTGCCGGATATAAAGTTGTGTTCAAGCCCGGCACAGATATAGACTTTGTAAACGGCGGAGGGTTTTTGTCATATTCTTCCGTGTATATGAGAGGATTACCTGATAACAAGATTAAAATACATTCGTCCGATAATTCTGCAAGAGGTTTCACCGTATTGCAAGCTGACAGTGCGGTGTTCGACAATGTGGAATTTAAAGGGCTTAACACTTTCGACTACAAAGGGTGGACCTTATCGGGTGCGGTTACGGTTTACGAAACGGATGTTTATATAAATAATTCTTCATTTACCGATAATGTATGTGAAGATGATTTAAACCTTGTGCGAACGAATTTCATTATAAAAGATTCGTATTTTGCCAACACTTTCTCCGATGCATTTGATTCTGATTTTAGTAACGGCACGGTTTCAAATTCCGTTTTTAAAAATTTAGGTAATGACGCCATAGATTTTTCTACCAGCAAAATTGATGTGATAAATTGTGTTATTAATTCTGCAAGCGACAAAGGCGTCAGTGGAGGTGAGGCATCGATTGTAAAAGTCAAGAATTGTGTGATTGATGGTGCAAAT
>JALWKH010000390.1:607-2300 GCA_026996635.1 Bacteroidales bacterium
TATTGCCTCAAAAGACAAATCTGTTGTAACGGTAGAAAATACTGTAATTAAAGATGTCACATACGGTTTAACTGCTTTTACCAAAAAGCCGGAATACGGACCTGCCAAAATAACTATAAAAAATGTGAATATAAGCAATTATGTAATTAACCGCTTAATTGAAAAAGGTTCTGTTCTTGTTTCCGATGGTAAGGTTATACCCGGAATAGCAAAAAATGTTGCTAAAAAGTTTTATTAAAAATTTTCATTACATTTATGAAAACTTTTGGCAAGCAGCTAAATGAAAGCTATCATAAAAATATTCAATAAGGTTTATTCATTTTTCCCTGTTTATCTGTTGTTCGATTACCTTAGGTATAACAAATTAATACTTCTTTCTTGGTTATTACCTTTTTTGTTTATTCTTAATATTACCGGTGAAAAGTTTGGAATACCCACTCTTTATCTTATTCCCGAATATATGGGGTCTGTAAATGCTGTAGCGTTTTTGTTTTCAGGATTGGCTACGGGAAGTTTCATTATGGCTTTTCATATTGCATCTTATATCAATATGGCACATAGACATCCTTTCGTAATAAGATTTTCAAGACCGTTTTTAACATATTCATTAAATAATTCGGTTATACCGTTAATTTACATCGTCATTTTTTTAATCCAAAGTGCTTATTTCCAAAAGATTTACGAATTATTACCCACCGGGAAGATAATTGTTAACTTATTGATGTTTATTCTCGGTATAATATTTTTTATCTTATTCTCCTTTGGATTTTTTTATTTCTTGGTAAGAATTATGCCTCGTTCTTTTAAAATGTTGAAAAGCCGGTTCAATTATGAATATTTCAGCAGTATTCCTTTTATTGACAAGTTATTAAAGAGGAATGCAGACAGAAAAATAAAGGAATCACCAATATATTATCAAAAAGAGACCAAAGTAAAATTTTATTTGTTTTCGCCTTTTAAAATCAGACGTGTAGGCTTATTTTCTCATTATTCAGCCGAACAATTCAAAAGGGTTTTTCAATACCAACACATAAATGCTTTTATTTATGTAGTTGTTATTCTTGCATTTATAATATTAAGAGGATTATTAAAAGATGTTCCTGAACTTATTTTGCCTGCCGGTGCCAGTTTTATGGTTTTTTTCACGGTTTTATTGCTTATTGTAAGTTTGTTTTACATAATTTTCGAGGCTTGGACTGTTACGGTAGTTTTTATTGTCACTCTTCTTTTGGCGTATTATTCGCCTTTCAATATGTTGAAATACAATGAATCTGCATATGGATTAAATTATTCGATAGACAAAAAGATTGATGTTTTTTCTCACGGAGATTACACGGAAGATTCTTTAAATACCATAAAAATTCTGAATAAGTGGAAAATTAAAAACACACCGAAGGGTGCAAAAAACTATAAGCCCAAAATGGTGATAGTTTCTACAAGTGGTGGCGGAATAAAAATGTCTGTGTGGACATATTATGTACTGGGATATATAGATAGCTTGTTGAACGGGCAATTAATGCCTCATATTGAACTCATTACAGGCGCTTCCGGTGGTATGGTTGGAGCAGCCTATTTAAGAGAAAATTATTTAAGATATCTTAACGGCAAAGAGAAGGCTACATATTCTATGGAAAAATGCAACCGGATGGCTAAAGATATTTTAAACCCGATTTTTTATACTTTTTCTATGAGT
>JALWKH010000391.1 GCA_026996635.1 Bacteroidales bacterium
CCGTAAGTTATTTTCAATTACTTTTGTAAATAGTAAAACAAAAAATCACCGTTATGAAAAATTGGATTTTAGTGGTTTTCACGGCAATTTTATTTTTAAGCTCTTGCGAATTCCCTGATGTAAGGAATCAAAACAAACAACAACCGGACACAACAACCGCAGTTACCCACAAAACTTTAAAGTTGAAAAGTGATGTTATGACACCCGAAGTGCTGTGGTCATTTGGCAGAATTACCGAAATGGATGTGTCACCCGACGGAGATATGATTGTGTTCGGCGTAAAATATTACGACATCGCAGAAAATAAAGGTAACACCGACATCTATACAATTGATGTGAATGGCAATTATTTCAAAAAAATAACAAATACACCGTTTAGTGAATTTAATATCGTTTTCAGAACTGACGGCAAAAAAATTGCTTTTATTTCACCCGAAAGCGGTAGTTTGCAAATGTGGGAAATGAACCCCGACGGTACGGATAAAAAACAAATCACACACATCGAAGGCGGTATTACAGGATTTAAGTATGCCCCCACTCTCGACAAAATTCTATTTACCAAAGAAGTAAAACTAGACACCACAGTTCACGACATTTATCCCGACTTGCCAAAAACTACAGGTAGGTTAATAACAGATATGATGTACCGCCATTGGGATACTTGGTGCGACACTTACAGTCATGTTTTTGTAGCAAAATATGCTAAAGGTGACAGCGCATACGACGCAAAAGACATTATGGAAGGCGAGCAATACAATTCACCACGCAAACCATTCGGCGGAATGGAAGAAATTGCTTGGAGTCCAGACGGGAAAATCATTGCTTACACATCGGTAAAAAAGAAAGGCTTGGCTTACGCAATCAGTACAAACAGTGATATTTATCTCTATTATGTAGATGGTGATTCCACAGTAGACCTAACAAAAGACAATCCGGGTTATGATGCTTGCCCCGTGTTCTCAAAAAACGGAAAACTCATTGCTTGGGAAAGCATGGCTCGCGACGGTTACGAATCAGACAAAAACAGGCTTTTGGTTTACAATTTCGAAACAGGCGAAAAAACCGACTATACCAAAAACTTTGACCAAAATGTACACAACCTCACTTGGAAAGGCAACTACAAAATTTATTTCACAAGCGAATGGCACGGAAGCATAAACATTTATGAACTCTCCCTTAACACAGGCAATATTAAGCAAATCACCAACGACACTTGCAATTACATCGGTTTATCTCTTGCATCAAACGGCCTTGTGGCAAAATGCCACTCTATGAGTATGCCTACAGAAATTTACTCGGTAAACACTCGAAACGGAGAAGCAAAACAAATCACATTCGTAAACAAGGACATCCTCGACCAACTCACAATGGGTAAGGTAGAAGGCAGATGGATAAAAACTTTTGACGGCAAAGACATGCTGGTATGGGTAATTTACCCGCCACACTTCGATTCCACAAAAACATATCCTGCACTACTCTATTGCCAAGGTGGTCCGCAAAGTATGGTTTCGCAATTCTGGAGCTACCGTTGGAATTTCCAAATGATGGCAGCAAACGGTTACATTGTGGTTGCTCCTAACCGCAGGGGATTGCCCGGATTCGGCACCAAGTGGAACGAACAAATCAGCGGCGATTACGGCGGAAAAAATATGAAAGACTATCTCACGGCAATAGACGAACTTGCCAAAGAACCATACATTGACAAAAACAGGCTTGGCGCTGTCGGAGCAAGTTACGGCGGATTCTCTGTTTATTGGCTGGCAGGACACCACAACGGCAGGTTTAAAGCTTTCATTGCCCACGACGGCATCTTTGACCTTGAAATGCAATATGTTGAAACCGACGAACTTTGGTTCCCGAACTGGGATTTGGGCGGTCCGTATTGGGACAAAAACAACCCTGTGGTTAAACGAAGCTATGCCAATTCTCCCCATAAATTCGTTGACAAGTGGGATACACCTATTCTTGTAATACACGGCGGCAGGGATTACAGAATACTTGACTCACAAGGTTTTGCAGCCTTTGATGCTGCTAAAATCAGGGGCATTCCTGCCGAAATGCTCTATTTCCCAGATGAAAACCACTGGGTACTTAAGCCTCAAAACGGTATTTTGTGGCAAAGAACATTCTTCAAATGGCTCGATAAATGGCTGAAAAATGACGGAAAAGAGTCATAAATCACTTTTTGCACACTCAATAGAAAAATTCTTTAAAGATAAGGTTGCGGTTGCAGCCTTATCTTTTGTTGCTTTTGTCTTTGTGGTCGGACTGTTTGCATACTTTATTG
>JALWKH010000392.1 GCA_026996635.1 Bacteroidales bacterium
GGCTTACAAAGTAAACTCCGCTGCGGCTGTCTTGCATGTTGATTTCTTTGCGGTTGTAACCGCTGTGCAACGGCAATACGCGCTTGTTGTAACCTACTCCCGAATATACCTTAAGAAGCACATCGTCAAAATTGTAAGTGTTTGCTTCTACAGTGAACCTGTCCTTTGCAGGATTCGGGTATATCTTAAAGCTCTTGTTTATGCGGGCATAGATTACGCTTGTCGTATCGCTGTTGCCGGTAGTATCTTTGAGTATCACAAGGTTGCGGGTGTAGCTTGCCTGGCAACTGTCGTCAAAGGTGACGGTGATTTTTACATTATACACTCCCGTATCGTGGTAGGTGTGATACAAGCACTGAACCGTATCGCTGCCTCCGTCTCCCAAGTCCCACAGCCAACTGTCAACATACGGATTGTTATTCTCCAAGTAAATGCTTATGCTGTCTGCATCGTAAGGTATGTAAAATGTATCAAGGGCACTGTGGTTGAAGTATATCCTCGGTTCTATGTACCAGCATCCCGGGTCGTCTTCCATGTACCACCGTGCCAATAGACGGTTGTTTGTATCTACATTGTTGTAAAAAGGTTTTCCTGTAGAAGTAAATGCTCCTGCAATAAACAGTGTGTCGTGATACACTACCATATCTCTTACATTTACATCAACTCCGCCTTTTAAGTCTTTATATTGTCTGTCTTTAGTGTCCCACATCAAAATACCGTTCCCTTCATAGTAATTTGATGTGTCATGGTCATAATCTGGATACATTTTCCAATAATTACCACCTAAAAACAGCTTATGTTTATAAAAACAGGCTTTCAAAGAATAGCCTATGGCATAAAATGTATCCAACGGTTCTATACTATAGCCGTCCCATCTGGCTAAAGTAGTATAATGTCCTAACGGATGATTTTCTATGTATCTTGAATTAGACAAATTAAAATACACGAAATTGTTCAATGTGTCAACTGCTACCCCGTATAAAAGTGACTCTTCAAAATCACAATTATTTTGGTTGCAATCAAACACAATTTCCCAGTGACCTATCCCACGATAACGAAATAACCACGGAGGGTAAAGCGTCCGGGTTACATACAAATCTCCTTTGAAGATAAACAGTGTGGATAATAACGAATAAGTAGTCTCTCCACCACTAAACCAATTGTTTCCGTCAAAGCATAAAACATAACCGTAACTGCCGGAATTACCATAAATGGTATTGTCCGATACTATAAACAATGTATCGTGAAAAACTATTGCATGATATATGCCTGATAAATCTATATTATTCTCTGCAACCCCGGGTACATACTGCCAGCCGTGAATACTATCCCACCTGGAAAAAATATGTGTTCCCGGAATATCATAAAAAGCTTGTTTACTAAATACATAATACTGACCCCTAAAAACCACTGCTTCGTCTCTATCGTCATATATATCAACATCTTCGGGAATAAGTGAAACAACATTTATCCCATCAAAATAAAATATATGACCTGCTTTAACATTTTCTACTGAATCTATAGAACTTACCACAAAAATCTTATCATTATACACAAGCATTCTATATACATTCGTTCCCAGTACAACTTTCGGTCCACCGTACGGATACCAATTACCCGGAGCGGGTGGAAAGTAATTTTGGGCGGAGACAACTCCGCCCAAAATTATTATTATCACTGTTAAAATTATCCTCATTGCTTGATGAGTTTTTGTGATTCAATTTCTTCTCCGTCAACATATACTCCGTAAATATATGCTCCCGGTGACCACGACTTGGTGTTTATCCTTATCTTTCCGCTACCTGCCGGAATATCCTTTATTTCTCTCACCTTACCGTCAATGGTGTAAACTTTTAATACCGCATTCATTCCGTCGGGCATCTCATAACTGAATGTTACGCTTTCGCTAAACGGATTGGGATATACTCCGGTGATGAATACATGTGCAGGCTTTTCCGTATTTTCATTTAACATAAGTACTTTGTCTTCCGCTCCTCCGTTGCAATCACATATTACGGTCTTATTATAAATCTCATCTAACAACATCCTTGCCATGGAACCCGATAAACTACTGTCGCATTCGTGGGCTTTCATGTCTATGTAAGAGTATTCAGTGCTGTCGGGAATAATGCTGTCTCTTACAAAAGCAGTATAATCGTTTGCAAACCGTAACCAATCGTAATCCGTTATACCTAAAGAATAAAGCAAATCAGCTATGGAATCTGCCCGTGAATATTGC
>JALWKH010000393.1 GCA_026996635.1 Bacteroidales bacterium
AATAATAATAATCATACCCCATTATTATAAACAAATCCAAATGGTCGTTCAACAAAGTTTCATCAAATACATCACCCCAATCTACGGCATAAAGAGCAACACTGACTTCTGATCCCGGCAATTGATTATGAAAAGCATCCGCCAACTGAACCAAAAAATTATTAAACTGTGATTTTAGCGACGACGAAACACCCTCAAAATCAATATTTACACCGTTTGCTCCACGGTCAGACACCAATTGTATTAAGTTGTTTATAAGATTTTGTTGTGCCGTTTGGCTACCGAAAAATGTGCTGTGATTACTGAAAAGCGTAACCGTAAGTGTTACATTAACACCGTGTGCCAGCGCTTCATCAACAACAGCAGCAGTTTCCCAGCCGTGAGTGCTTGTTGCATTACCGGTAGAAGGATCTACTTCGTATGCAAAATATGACAAGTCGCTAATCAAACTCCACTCAAAATTCTGATAAACAGAACCTTCCCAATACGGGTACCATCCGTAAACTCTTTTATTCAAAGAGCATCCGTCGTAAATATTTGATTTTTGTTTGGGTCTAATTTTTTGATAAAAATCAACTCCAGCATTCTCAAGTGAATCATAATATTGTAATTGTTCCTGCATTATGGACCTATGTTGCTGTTGTGCCAGCCCTATCTGACCGAGCAACATAAAAATCATTCCGAAAAAATAAATCCTTTTCATCAACTCTTATATTTGAAATGATACAGGAATGTCGTTAAGTTTGCATTGTCAATATTCTTTTTTGACAAAGGCTTCAAGCCTATCGATTCTATTCCCGAATCTTCCGTGGTATATATCCACACATCATAATTGACTAAATCGGACTTGATTTTGTTGCCTATAGCTTTATAAAATAATTTCCTGTCTTCCAACTTCAAACGTTTGTTGTAGGGCGGATTGAAAATAACAGTAGCTTTGTCAAATTCCGGTTTCCATTCAAAAAAATCCTGTTTGCGGAATTTTACCAATTTTGAAAGATTATAAAAAGAACGTGAATTTTTCTTTGCCATCTCTACGGCATCATCATCTATATCAAAGCCATAAATAAGTTGATCTTCCACTCTTTCGTTAAATGTCCTGAAAACAACTTTATCTCTGACCGAAGTCCACAAATCCAAATCAAAAGTCTTCCAATTTTTGAAAGCAAAAGCTTCCCGGTAAAAATTCGGTGGTATATCATAAGCAATAAGTGCCGCCTCAATAGGTATTGTTCCCGAACCACACATCGGGTCAATTAAATACGAATTTTTGTCCCACCCGGAAAACTTTACTATTGCAGCAGCAAGAAGTTCATTAAGCGGAGCCTTTAAGGTAGATTTTTTGTATCCTCTTTTGAACAACGGTTCTCCCGATGTATTCAGGAAAATCTTCATATTTTCTTTATTGAAGTGTAAAGTAACAGGCAAGTCAGGTTCCGTACGGCTTACATTAGGACGCTTGTTATACTTTTCCATAAATTGGTCGGCAATGGCATCTTTTGCCCTCTGGTTTATAAACATTGTATTACGGAAAAAAGGAGTATATCCGATTGTATCTATGGCAAAAGTTTGATGAATAGTAATATACTTGCTCCAATTTATTTTTTTTACGGCATCATACAGGTGATCTTTGTTTTTTACCTTTGCCTTGCCCACCAATACCAAAATATTTACCGCTGTCCGTAAATGAAGGTTAGCCTTGTAAACATCTTCCCAACCGCCTTCAAATTTCACACCCCGTTTTCTTTTCTCGGGATTCTCAAAACCTAAAGCCACAACTTCCTCGTACAAAACATTTTCCAAACCTGAAAATGTTTTTGCTACAATTTCAAATTTCTCTTGCATTTCCTCAAAAATATCGTGGCAAAATTAATTATTATTATCCTTTTTAGGTACTGCAGAAGTTTTAACGGGATCTGTTTTCTTAATCACACGCATTGAATCTCTCTCTTCAAGTTTTTTCACAATCGGGTCTCTTTCTTCCAACCTTTTTACCTCGTGAGTAGCACACGACATAAATACACCTGCAAAAATTAAAAATATAATAATGCTACTTATTCTTGTCTTCATTTGCTTGCTTATCATCTTCTTTCTTAGTTTTTACCTTTCTAAATACACCTTCCAAATGGAAATCGGGATTTTTATATCCGCGTTCATCAGGATTATTTGTAAAATAAATTCTACCCTGTATAGGATATTTTATTCCGGTTTCTTCATCAATCAACAACGAGTCATTGG
>JALWKH010000394.1 GCA_026996635.1 Bacteroidales bacterium
CTGGGAAAGCTACGAAGTGCACCACGACCCACCCGAAAAACACCTGCAAGCGCTGCAAATGGGTTTTAATATCCTTTACTACGTTTTTACGCATTGATTTTGGTGCTCAGGGAGCCGGCGGCTATACCTCTGTTTTTCTCCTTACTATTGTCGCAACCGTAAGTTCATGTCGTATATCAAAAAAATGGAAAATTTATTTTTCCCCAAAAATAATTTCCCCTATTTGTCCGGTTTCAAAAAATAAATTCATTTCGCAAATGGCTTGTTGCAGATTATTCAGTCCTTTTCTTTGTGTTTTTCTCGTATTTTTCAGTGCTTTTTCCAAATGTGGTTTTAATCTAAGATAAATATCATTATTCTTCTTTGTGAAATATTTTTTGTTCTTTGAATAATCCGCAAGATGTTTTTTTAATTCATCAATGGCTTTATGACATCTTTGATAGTATTTGGTAGTCTTTTGAAAATGAAGCAAAAACCAAAATTCCAAACAGGGATTATTTAAAATGGTAATTACATTGCTGTATTCTTTACTTTCGAGCATAGATAAATACTTTCGTAATTCTTCAACTTTTCGATCCCGAATGACTTTGTCCAAATCAATGATCCAAAAAACTTTTGTTAGCTCATCCCTCTTTGCTTCTTCTATAACTTTCTCAAAAAGTTCAGATAATTTCTTTCCTTTGGGAATAGTTGGTTTTATGTTTACAATAAGTTTGCGCTCATGTTCTTTTAGCTTTTGAAAATACCAATACTCGGTTTCACCTTCTATTATTATGGCATAGGCCGGTTTTCCCTGCCTTTTTTGACGATATTTTCTCCTGAAAATTTTCTTTTTCCGGGTCATTAATCTACATTTAAATAATAATCGCTCAGATTGGGAATACCACCCAATTTTCCACTTTTGTAAGCATTCAAGCGGTTGGTGGTATTACGGATAACCGAAGAATCAAAATCGGCGAAAGAGTAGAGTTCGGTTGCCGCTCCTTCGGATTTATCGGTAATCCAGAGTGCATCGTCGCGAATAATGTCCTTATCATCCAAAATCTCACGATTGTGGGTGGTGGCAATGATTTGCGACTGCCGTGCATTGGCCAAGAATGCAAGTAAGAAATATTGAAACAAATCGGGGTGTAGTGATGCTTCCAGTTCGTCGATGGGAACGGCTTTGCGATCGTGAATGAGTAAAGTCAAAAGTCCGGCAAGGCCGTAATAGCGTTGCGTGCCTTCGGATTCTTGTTCAAGTGGAAGATGATATTTGTTACCATCTACAAAATGTTCAAAAAAAGTCTCTACTTCAATAATCTTTCCGGTTTTTTCTATTTTTTCTTTTTGAGACGATGGAATGTCGGATTTTTTTATTAATTCCAACAAGCCGTCGGGTATCGGTTCTTCTTTTTGTTCAATAAATATATCCGAAATATTAAAATCGGCTTTTTTCAATATATTCAAAACCAAGTTTTTATCAATTTTTTTCTTGTCCATAAGTGAACTAACAAATCCGGTTAAACGGGTTTTGGTTCGCACCAAAGGCATTAAGTAATGCTCAAACCAATCCGTTACTTCTTTCAACTCATGGATTTCAATATTGGTTTTAAGGTATCCTCCAAGAACAGTGTTATTCCAAAGCGTGTTCGATTCAAGCGTTTCCCTTTTTGGCTTGGGAATTTTAATTTTTCTACCGAATATGATGTGCGTTACTTGGTTTTTCAAGTCGGTTGTGCGGTTAAAAATGGTTACGTTATAAGGCATTTTCGACAGGTGTTCCTTAACAATGGCCTGTCGATTAAATTCCACTTCATAGTAATATTTAATGTCGTTTTGAAAAAACTCAATGGCCAATTCCGTATTTTGATGGGGAGTTTCAGTGTCAAACAAAAAAGGTTCAAATTCCAGTTCCTTGGTTTTTTTTGGGGCAGGTTCCAACACCAAATCCCGCAAAAAATCCAGTGCTTTCAAAACGGTGCTTTTACCCGAAGCATTGGCGCCATATATCAAAGCGATTTTCAGCAAACGCGTGTTTTTAATTTTATGCACGTAAAATTCCTCCAAGTGTTTGTTTTTTTCGGCTTCAAAACTAAGTGTTTGCCTGTCTTTGATACAGCCGAAGTTTTTGATACTGAAATTTACTATCATTTTTATTCAAAATTGCAATTGCATTACAAAAGTAAGACAAAAAATTAAATTTCACAACTTTTTTTAGGTGTGATATGGAATCGACTTTCAAAATC
>JALWKH010000395.1:0-1192 GCA_026996635.1 Bacteroidales bacterium
GCTTATGCGATTTTTCGTTTTCTCTGTTCCCGCACGATTGTATCGTGTGGATGTGAATTTTTGCGATTGAATCGCAAAAAACAACCCCTGCACGAAAGATTCGTGCAGTAGCGTTTTTTGTTTTTGACCTAGATTTTTGGTTCTTTGTATCGAATGACAAAGAACAATATAAAAGCTAAGGCTAAAGCCTGTGGTGGATTTTGGCATTTTATTACCCCACCATAAATGGTAGGGCTAATCATAAATATGGTATTTTGGATAAATTATAAACGGGCTGAAGCCCCTTCAATCCCAAATCAGGCGGTAATTTATTGTCGTCCGAAAAAAGCGGATATGAATAGCACCGCCTTTTAAGGCGGTGTCATAATATTTACCGTTAAATTTGGCTTTAGCCACAGAAATAAATTTCGATTTAATTTTCTAATGCGTAATTTGCGTTTATGACCCAAAATCATCAAAGAAAATATTCTCCCTCGGTACGCCCAAGCTGTCTAACATTTTTAGTACCGCTTGTGCCATAAGTGGCGGTCCGCACATGTAATATTCTATTTCTTCAGGTTCTTCATGATTTTTCAAGTATTGTTCGTAAATTACCTGGTGTATAAATCCGGTAAGCCCTGTCCAATTATCTTCCGGTTTTGGTTCTGATAAAGCTATGTAGAATTTAAAATTAGGGAATTCTTTTTCTATTTCACGGAAATGATCTTCGTAGAATATTTCCCTCTTTGACCTTGCTCCGTACCAGAATGTTGTTTTCCGTTTTGTCTTGAGTGTATGGAATTGGTGGAAAATATGGCTTCTCATTGGTGCCATACCCGCACCACCGCCGATGAACATCATTTCCCTGTCTGTGTCTTGTACTAAGAAATCTCCGTAAGGTCCTGATATTTTAACTTTATCTCCCGGTTTTCTTGAAAATATGAATGATGATCCTATCCCGGGCGGAACATTTTTCCAAGTATTCTTTTTTCTGTCCCAAGGTGGAGTTGCTATTCTTACATTCAGCATGATAATATTACCCTCGACTGGATGATTTGCCATTGAATAATCCCTCATTGTTTGTCCAACATAGTTTTGAAATTTTCTAAAACTTTTATCAGCGTACCTTGGATCAACGATTGTGTTTTGTAAACGAACTAATTCTTTTTCAGATAAAGAATCCTCAAAAGACTTTTGTCCTGCTTCTTCTAAT
>JALWKH010000395.1:1202-9719 GCA_026996635.1 Bacteroidales bacterium
TACCCTCGGCAGGATGATTTGCCATGGAATAAGCCCTCATTGTTTGTTCGGTGTTTTTGGCTTTCAAACTCCACAGGTTGTATTTATCCCATTCGTCTCGGTATTCTTCTTCCACATCAATATCTTTCGAAAAGTCTATTTCGTAAGGTGGTATGTCTATTTGAATATATTGCCCCGACTGGAAGTTTAAGTTTTCGCCTTCCGGCAGTTTTACTATAAATTCTTTAATAAATGTGGCAACATTGCGGTTTGAAACCACTTCGCATTCCCACTTCTTGATGCCGAATACTTCTTCGGGTATTTGTATTTTGAGGTTTTGCTTAACCTTTACTTGACACGCAAGCCTCCAATGTTCTTTTACTTCTTTTCTGGTGAAAAAGCCTGTTTCGGTTGGCAGTATTTCACCTCCGCCTTCGTAAACTTGTAAACGGCACATCCCGCAAGTACCTTGACCTCCGCACGCAGAAGGCATAAGTATGCCTGCATTGTTGAGTGTTGCAAGCAATGAACTGCCGGCAGGTACGGTAAGAGTTTTTTTCCCGTTATTTATGTCTATTGTAACATCACCCGACGGCACCAGTTTTTCTTTTGCTTTTAAAATCACAAAAACAAGCAAAAGTATAATGCCGAGAAAAATTCCTATTCCCAATAAAACGATTGTTGTTGCAGAAACGCTTAAAATCATAGTGAAAACTTTTTACAATTTAATACCCATAAAACTCATAAATGCTATGCCCATCAAACCTGTTAAAATAAATGTTATGCCCAAACCTCTTAGTGGTGCCGGAACATTTGAATATCTTATTTTTTCCCTTATGGCAGCAAGGGCAATTATTGCAAGAAACCAGCCTGTGCCTGAACCTAACCCGAATGATGTGGCTTCCCATACATTGCTAAAATCTTTTTCTTGCATAAAAAGTGACCCACCGAGTATTGCACAGTTTACAGCTATTAGCGGCAAGAAAATACCCAATGAAGCGTATAGTGAAGGAGAATATTTTTCGACAACCATTTCAACCAATTGCACCATAGAGGCGATAACTGCAATAAAAATTATGAAACTCAAAAAACTTAAATCGACATCTGCAAAAGAACTGCTTATCCAAGTTAATGCTCCCGGTTTTAGTAAATAATTGTCTATAAGATAATTAACGGGAACAGTGATTGTCATTACAAATATTACTGCAAGCCCAAGCCCTACAGAAGTTTTTACATTCTTTGAAACAGCCAAATATGAACACATGCCCAAAAAGTAGGCAAATACCATATTGTCAATAAAAATCGACTTGACGAATATATTGAAAATGTTTTCCATAGTTTATTGTTTTTCAATTAAATCTTTATTCCTGCTTCTGTGAATCCAAATTATAACACCCAGAGTGATAAGTGCCATAGGCGGCAAAATCATCATACCGTTATTTTCATATCCGATAGAGTAAAGCCCGAGTTTTTCAAAAACAGGATATCCCATTATGGTACCGGAACCGAGCAACTCCCTGAAAAAAGACACAATAACAAGTATCAAACCGTAACCTGCAGCATTACCTATACCGTCCAGAAAACTCTTCCAAGGTGTATTACCCAAAGCAAAAGCTTCAAGACGCCCCATTATTATACAATTGGTAATAATCAAACCTACAAAAACGGAAAGTTGCTTACTTACGTCATAAGCGTATGCTTTAAGTATTTGGTCCACAATGATTACCATAAACGAAATAACGGTAAGCTGTACAATGATTCTAATGCGTGTGGGAATTAATTTTCGAATAAGAGAAATTGTAACATTTGAGAAAGCAAGTACCACCATTACACTCAGTGCCATAACAATGGCAGGTTTCATCTGTACGGTTACGGCGAGTGCCGAACATATACCCAGTACCAAAACCGTGATAGGATTTTTCTTTCCTATCGGATCGGTAATAAGTTTGAGATTCTGCGGTGAAAATAAAGATTCTTTTTCTTGTTCTTTCATGCCAAGTCGTTTTTGTGTTGTTTAATAAAATTTATATAATGTGATAAAACAGATTCTAACATATTCTCTACTCCTTTGCTTGTTGCTGTAGCACCTGAAATAGCATCAACCTGGTGTGCATCCAGTTGTTTTAAATTTTTTTCCACCAGAATTGATGTAAAATTGCCGTTTTCGTCAAAAATCTTTTTCCCTTTGAATTGATTTCTGAACTCTTCGGTAACAATTTTGGCTCCTAATCCCGGTGTTTCGCTTTTGTGACCGAAACTTACACCGTAAACAGTGTTCATATCTTCTTCCAAAGAAATAAAACCCCAAATCGGTCCCCACAGACCTTTTCCGTAAAGTGGTATGATATAATATTTTTTCCCGTTTACTTGAGCTATAAACAATGGTAAAACTCTTTGGTCATCGGGTTTGTTCAGTTCTTCTTTCAGGTTCAAATCAAGCCCGTTACCTTCTGTATATGAACCATCTTTTTTTACCAATAATGTCTTGACAATGTATTTATTGAATTCTTTGTCTGCTTCTTCAAATGTTGGGTTTAAATTTATGGATTGCAGGATATTTACTTTTTTCTCCAGTTCTTTGTTATGTTGTTGCACGGGTTTCAGTGTTATTGCCGTTACGGATAAGCCCAATGCAACAATAACTATCATCACTACCGTAAAGAAAAATGTATATGAATTACTTTCTTTGTTCATGGCTTAATTATTTTGATTGTTTAAACTCCACCTTTTCATTCTTTTTTTGATATGATTTTGCACTATCGTGTAATCTATAAGCGGTGCAAACATATTCATCAGAAGTATCGAGAGCATCATTCCTTCGGGATATGCAGGATTAAGCACTCTAATCAGAATTGCAAACATTCCTATTAAAAATCCGTAGATGAATTTTCCTTTGTTTGTTTGAGCCATTGTTACGGGATCTGTTGCCATAAATACTGCACCGAATGCAAATCCGCCAACCAGCAAATGTTGCCATGCCGGAAATTCCATTAGCGGGTTACCGCCAATAATGTTGAATAGAAGTGCCATAAGGTAGCCTCCTGCAAAAACGCTCAACATTACACGCCAACTGCCTACTCCGGTGATTAAAAGAATGGCAGCACCGATAAGAATTGCCAGTGTGGAAGTTTCGCCTATACTTCCCGGTATTAGTCCCAGAAACATATCCATTGCTGAAACCGGATGACCGAGTCCGTTTACAATCGCAGAATGTCCGCCTTCTCCCAGTTGTCCCAATATTGTTGCTCCACTAAATCCGTCAACAATGCCTTTACCATCCGTGAGTCCCGAAATCCACACTTTGCTCCCGCTCATCCAAGTCGGGTATGCAAAGAACAAAAATGCACGAGCTACCAAGGCAGGATTAAATACATTCATTCCCGTACCTCCGAAAACTTCTTTGGCAAAAATTACGGCAAAAGCCACACCAATGGCAAGCATCCACAAAGGCACATCAACAGGCATTATCATCGGTATAAGTAAGCCGGTAACAAGGTAACCTTCGTTTACTTCTTCATTGCGGAGTTGGGCAAAAATTACTTCAATAATACCACCGACACCGTAAGAAACAATAAGCAGCGGTAAGAATTTCAAAAATCCGTACCACAAAGCTTGTCCTGTTGTAAAGTTTTCGCCTGTGGCTAAAAAGTGCTGGTAACCTGTATTGTACCAACCGAACACCATTGCCGGAATAAGTGCAATAACAACAACAGTCATTGTTCTTTTCAAGTCCGCATAATCCCTGATATGTGCTCCCTTGGACGTTACTTTGTCCGGCACAAACAAAAATGTGTCTAATGCTTCAACAGACGACCTCAGAAAATGTAACGGCTTGCCTTTTTCCGTTTTTTCGTATAAGTTATTTATCCATTTTTTTAATGAATTCATATAGCATAAATGTTTTAACTTTCTTTAATCATTGTTTCTATTCCGCGGTTAACGACTTCTTGGATGTTTATTTTTGAAATACAAGCATATTCCATCAATGCAAAATCTTCGGGCATTACTTCGTAAATACCGAGTTTTTCCATTTGGTCTATGTCGTTAATCATAATTGCTTTTATAAGATTTGACGGGTAAATGTCAAGGTTTACATACCGTTCGCTGAGATGTGGAATTACAAAAGGTCTGGTTCCACCGTGAAGATTGGTGTCAAAATCGAACTTTTTCTTTTTGGAGTAAAGCAATTTGCTGAAAAACATACCGGACGGGCTGTATTTCTTAAAGCCGGGTAGTGCCCATCCCATAAATTCAAAGTACCTGCCTTCTTTGATTATTGTTACTTGGTCGTGATAAAATCCGATAAAACCGTCGGGACCGACATTCAGTCCTGTTAACACATCGCCTGAAATATATCTCAAAGATCCGTCCTTTACAGTAGGTTCAATTTTATCGATGGCTGCACCTGAAATTATTTTGTAATAACCGTGATTTTGTACGGCAGGTCCTGTCAGTGCTACCGTTTTTGTAAAATCAATTCTGCCTGTCAAAGCTATTCTGCCTATAAAAACAACATGCCACGGCATTATATACCATACAACATTTGTTTTGTTTATCGGGTTTGTTTTTTGTAATATGAAAGATAAATTTCCGGCAGGGTGCGGTCCTTTTACGGAGATTATGTTTGCATCGAAATTCTTAAAAAATTCTTTATCGCTGTTTTTTACTGTTATATTGACTTTAGGTGAAAGGGCTTTTAATATCTTGATACCTTCTTCGAATGCTTCTTTTTCTGAGTCCAACATATAAGTGTAATCCGGAGCCAATGGTGCAGTATCTGAAGCGGTGATGTAAATTGCATCAGGTATTTTTTCGGGTTCTGCCACTATACCGAATGGTCTTTGCCTAATCGCCGTCCACAAACCCGATTCCAATAATGTAGAAATGATTTCGCTTCTGTCTTGTGTGGCAGACAGTTTAAATTCATTATGGTTATCACTTCCGTCTTTTTCTATTACATAAGCAATAATTCTTCTTTTTTCTCCTCGTCTTATTTCTTTTACCACCCCGCTGACAGGTGATGTGAATTTTACTTGTTCGTTTTTCTTGTCATACAGAACAATTTGTCCTGCTTTGACCTTTTCACCTGCTTTAGCTACAGGTTTTAGCAGGGAGTTTGGAAAACTGTCGGGAACTATGGCAACTTGTGTGATTGACTCAACAATATCTCGGGTGGTTTTTGGAGCTTCACCCTTGATTGGAATATCCAAGCCTTTTTTGCTTTTGAGTTCTATCAAATTCATTTTTGTCATTATGTTTGCTTACAAAAAAAATATTTTTTGTTTATAGGTTTTTTGACCAAAGTCATTTTTTTGAAAAAATACCTACTTATAGGTAGTATATTTTAGGTATTTTAAGTTTTAGTTAATACGATTAAAAATTTTGCTTTACTTTTATTGCAAAAATGTAATTTACACGGTATGGAAAAATACGATTTGGTAATAATTGGAAGCGGACCGGCCGGATTTGCTGCTGCAATGAGGGCAATTGACATGAATAAGCATGTTTGTTTGGTAGAAAAGGGTGCTTTGGGAGGTGCAGGAGTTTTTCACGGAGCCCTTACTTCCAAAACTTTATGGCAATTATCCCAAGATTATGCAATAGCGGCAAGTACCGACAGAGGTTTTAGATCATCGGGGCTTAATGTTGATTTTGAGAAGGTTTTGAAATCGGCAAAGACTGTTGCAAAAACCAAAGTTAATCAAATAAAATCACAAATAGAGACATTAAAGCCGGGGCGTTATCCCGACAAAAGCATAACATTGAAGCAAGGTCATGCACGCTTTCTCGACAACCATACCATAGAAATAGAAACAAATGACGGTAAGTTTGAAAAAATTCAAGCGGATAATTTTATTATTGCTACAGGTTCAAGACCAAGACCGTATCCCGGTATTGAAATTGACCACCATCAAATAATTGATTCAAACGATATTTTAAGGTTAAAAAAATTCCCCGAAAAATTTGTTATAGTAGGGTCAGGCATTATCGGAACCGAGTATGCTACAATTTTCTCTAATTTCAGACAAACGGAAGTTCACTTGTTGGACAGGCAGCATAGGGTTATTCCTTTTGAAGATGATGATGTGAGCGACTTTGTTTCTAAAAACTTGGAAAACAATGGGGTTATTATTCACCATACCGCAAATTTGAGGACAATAAGAAAGAATGAAGATGAGCTTGAAGTTGTTTTGGATTATGAAGACGGGCACAGTGAAGTAATGGAAGTTGATTTGGCACTTATTTCAATAGGAAGATTGCCTAATACTGATGATTTGGGGCTTGAAAATGTCGGAATTAAACCTGATAACAGAGGTTATCTCAAAGTAGATGAACTTTTGAGGGTGCATTCGGACAAAGGATATCAAAACATATATGCTGCAGGAGATATCACGGGGCAGACGCAGTTGTATAGTGTGGCTGAAATGCAGGGACGTTTTGCCATTCGTGCCATTTATAATAATGTGTCGTATCCGTTGAGTTATTACAATATGCCTACTCTCATGTTTTTTAAGCCGGAGGTGGCAGCTGTAGGGCTGAATGAAAAAAGTTTACGTGAAATGGGCATACCATATAAAATGGTGTTTTATTCCAATAAATTGATTAACAGGGCGTTGGCTATGCGTGACACTAACGGATTCATTAAAATTATGGCAAGTGACGACGGTGAAGAGAGAATACTTGGTATGAGGGCAGCCGGTCCGCAAGCATCTGCTTTTATTGTATCCATAGCACATATGATGAATCAAAAGAACAGTTTAGATCAAATTTTAAGAACCATTCATCCGCATCCGAGCATTACAGAAGGTATTCAAGACTGCTTAAGGGTACTGAAAGATAAATCTATTTATAAACCTTACGCTTTCCCCGATTTGATACGAACAAGGAGATGGAAACCTGAAGAATAATTTTTAAACTTTGGCTTATTTTTGTTGTCAAAAGATAAAAATAACCCGTAGCATTATTGAAAATCACAGACAAACGCATATTGGAACTTCTGTCAGACCCCGCCCGCAAGGAGTGGGGTTTTGAACTTCTTGTGAAAAAATATACCGAACGGGTTTACAATGTCGTGCGTAAAATGGTTATTATACATGAGGACACTGAAGATTTGGTGCAGGAAATTTTTTTGAAAATTTGGCAGAACACAAGTAAATTCCGTGGTGATTCGGAACTTTTTACTTGGATTTACAGAATTGCTGTTAACGAAACGATAAACTTTCTCAATAAAAAGAACAAAAGATTTTTTATTCCGGTAGAAGATTATATGCATAAGCAGTTGGAAACAGTTGAGAACGAGGCTTTTTTTGATTCGGGCAGCATTGAAAAAAGGCTTCATAAGGCAATAATAAGTCTGCCGCCCAAGCAAAAAGCTATTTTTGAACTCCGGTATTTTGAAAATCTTAAACACGAAAAGATAGCCAAGATTTTAGGAATAAGTCTCGGTAATGTTAAATCGCAATATCACAATGCAGTTGAGAAAATAAAAAAACTTGTGAGTATCGAAATTGCAGGAGAATGAATAAAGCCAAATTACACGTTAGTAAAAGCATTCTGGGGCTAAAGCCCCGTAATTTGTACCATATATTTATTTACCCCGCCATAAATGACGGGACTATTAATATCGATTTTTAATAATATTGTTCGGAAATAAATTACCGAACAATATGAGACATAACAGGTTTTAGCCTGATATTTTTTTGCTTAGCCCTGCCTTTTAAGGCAGGGTAAAATAAAGTAACCTCCACCTTGGGCTTTAGCCTTCGTTATGATTTGATTTTTTTTCTTTTTAGTAATTGAATCCTTTTGTAAAACATATTGTTTATCTGTAAGTTATACCTATTCAATGTTTTTATTGCGTAATTTGGGATAAATCTTCCAAAATTAGCAGACAGCAGTAATGATTCTCTATCAAATCAAAATCCCGCTTTCTTCAAATTCAGCTTTATTTTTTGCAGACCCGCCCTTTTTAGTTGGGAGTTGAAAAATATTGTTTCAAATTCTTCTTCGGGGAGTGCTTCCCAATCGGCAGCAGTTGCTTTTTTTAGGAAAGGTTTTATGAATAAATCGGGTTCGGAAGTAGGTATAGGCTTGGAGTTCCAAGGGCAAACATCTTGGCAAATGTCACAACCGAAAATCCAGCCGTGAGTAATGTTAAGTTCCGATTTTGTTTCGTCTTTGAGCTCAATGGTATCGTAAGAGATACACCTTGTTGCATTCAGTTTGTAAGGCGACAAAGCACCTGTGGGACAAGCATCTACGCATCTTGTGCAAGTGCCGCAATGTGATGTTTGCATCGGTTTGTCGTATTCGTCGGCTTCAAGATTTATTATAAGTTCGCCTATGTAAAAAAACGAACCCAGTTTTTTGTTTATCAACAAGTTATTTTTACCAATCCAACCCAAACCGCTGCGAAGTGCCCAAATTCTTTCCAAAACAGGTGCGGAATCGGAGAAAAAACGCCCTTCCAATCCGGGATATTTTTCTTTGAGTGCGGCAAACAATTTTTTCAGCTTTTTTTTCACAACCTTATGATAG